>JAGRCC010000037.1 GCA_020433785.1 Anaerolineae bacterium | reverse complement strand
ATAAAAGTTGCAAAAACCTTGCATTTTTTCGTTCCCTATTATAAACGTGTTTCATTAACGAACTCTACCACCTGAAAGTCACATTAACCGATAATTTTTCTAAAAATTTAAGATCCAATCGATGCGGCGTGAGGCGATAACTTCGTAACAATTGATCTCAGACAGTCGTTTTACTGATAGAAGGCTAAATTCAGCAAGGGCGATAAAAGGGAGAAGGGCATTATATGACGCTAAAAAACGCGGTGGTAATTGTCAATATTTTTATGATCCTGGCCATAATGACGGCTTGCGGTAGCGCACCCCCTACCCCGGAAACCATTGTCGAAACGGTGGTGGTGGTTGAAACGGTTGAGGTCGAAGTGGAAAAGGAAGTGGAGAAAGAAGTGGAAAAAGTTGTCACCCAGGAAGTGCTGGTAGAAAAAGTCGTGACAGTCGAAGTTGAGAAAGAAGTCGTTGTGGTTGAAACCGTAGAAGTTCCCGTCGAGGTTGAGAAAGAAGTGGCGGTAATTCAAACGGTTGAGGTTGAAAAAGTGGTCGAAGTTCAGGTGACGCCGACCCCCACTCCCGAACCTACCGCCGACCCCACTCACCCGCTAGTTAAAGAAGTGTTAAACCAGGTGGCGTTTGTGCAACATACCTACAATACCGCACTGGGCCGCGATGAGTTTGTTTGCGTCAGCCAGGGCCAAGGGCTCACAGGCGCGCAAACTTCGTCCATTACCGCTACGGCGGACGACGCCATTTACGTTGGGCCGAATGATGGTGATTTTTCATTGTGGGGCGCTAACGGCCTCTTCAAGATTGAGCCGGATGGCACAACCACTTTCGTGCCGCAACAAACGGGCGGCAATTTCACCGCTCCCGACGGCCAAATTTACCGAAGCTTTTCTCAACAAGAGGCCCTGGCCTTCTTTACCAGCGGCGACATGATCTGGACCAGTAAAATCGGAGCCGCCGGTCGCATTGCCGACTGCGATCCGTCGTATGTGCCAGGCTCTGATGAGGAGGATGAGGGGGAACAGCCATAGGCTGTTTAAAGCCCAAAAAGCCGATCTTTAAGATGACAGTCACTTCCGGCCCGAGAATTAGTGATCGTTTGGCTTAATTCGACCGTCTATCGGGTTAAAGTGACTGTTATCTTTTTTGGCATAAACGTTGCTTTTTAGCCGCGAACCTTCAAAATAATCTTGCCGACATTTTTATTCTCGGCCATATATTGGTGAGCCTCTTCCGTCTTTTCAATCGGATAAACAGCGTCGATGATCGGTTTGATCGAACCGTCTAACAGCAATGGCCAGAACTGGGCCAAGAAGCGATTTTTAATAGAGACTTTTTCAGCCGGCGGCCGCGCTCGCAGTACTGAGCCGATCAGGCGCAGCCGTTTGCCCATCAGTTTTCTGATATCCAATTCCGTTTTTGCACCGCTGAGGGTGGAAATAAAAACAAGCCGGCCATACGGTTTCAACAAATTAAGGTTACGGTCAAAATAGTCGGCGCCGACCATGTCTAGAATCAAATCGACGCCTTCATTGTGGGTGTAGGCTTGAATGCGTTCGACAAAATCATCCTGTTTATAATTAATGGTTAACTCCGCGCCCAGATCGCGGCAAGCAGCGATCTTCTCATCCGATCCGGCCGTGATGAAAACGCGACAACCGGCTTGGTGGGCCAACTGAATCCCGGCCGTACCAACCCCGCTGGCTCCCCCATGAATCAAAACCGTCTCACCCGATTTGAGGTTGCCCTCGATAAATAGATTCAGGTAAGCCGTGTAAAACACTTCCGGCAGGGCCGCCGCTTGCTCAAAAGACCAATGGTCGGGGATGGGCATGAGCATATCGGCCGGCACATTGACCTGCTCGGCATAACCGCCGCCCGGCAGTAGAGCGCACACCCGGTCGCCGACCTGCCAGCCGACCACGTCATCCCCAACTGCAGCAATCGCCCCAGCCATTTCCAGGCCCATAATATCGGAGGCGCCTGGCGGGGGCGGATACTTGCCCTGGCGCTGGCTCAAATCGGCCCGGTTAAGCGCCGAAGCGTAGATATCGACCAGCACTTCATCAGGTTCATAACTAGGTGATTCAACCTCTTGCCAGACGAGTGGGTAACCGTCTTTTTCTTTTTGGACAATAATGGCTTTCATAAGTTCCCCCTATAAAAATACAGTCGTCAGATGTCGGTAGTCAGATATTTTCATTGTTGATATTGTCTCAGGAGAGACTGTTTGATTCTCTAAAGTAAAGGACTTGGAGCATCAAAGTTTACTTTGCTCCTATCTGAATGACAAAGCGAGCTTTATCGCTCCGGTATAGTTGCATTCCGGCGTCGTTCCCCGGTCGAATTCTCTGCAGGATGTATTTATAGTACGAAGCAAAAAAATTGACGCAAACTGATTGCCCACCTATAGTATGACTTAAATCTATGATGGAGGAGTACGGCAACGTGAAATATCTGTGGATTGGACTGGGCGGATTCTTGGGCGCGAATGCTCGCTTTTTAGTTCAGCAGTGGGCCGCGGCCCGTTGGGGAGCGGATTTTCCGTATGGCACAATGATCGCCAATGTGAGCGGGAGTTTCATCATTGCCCTCTTTTTGACCCTGATTACCGAACGGTTCCTGGTTTCACCGGAGTTTAGGCTATTTGTGGCGGTCGGCTTTCTGGGAGGCTTCACCACCTTTTCTTCCTTTAGCTTTGAAACGTTCACGTTGCTGAGAGGCAGCGGCTGGTGGGCCGCCAGCCTTAACTTTCTTGGTAACACGGTTTTGGGAATGATTGGCGTGATCCTGGGCGTTGTGGTCGCCCAACTCATCCAGAGGCCGATTTATGGAGGTTGATGTATGCAAATTAAAGGTCCGGCCCAAAAAGTAACCATTTATATCGGTGAGAGCGACAAATGGGGTCACAAGCCGCTGCATGCGGCCATTCTGCAAAAGCTCAAAGAAGAGGACTGCGGCGGCGCCACGGTTTACCGGGCGTTAACCGGTTTTGGGGCGCACAGCCGCATTCGTTCGGCGAGTTTGGTGGCGCTGTCGTCTGATTTGCCCCTGATTATCGAGTGGATTGATAATCCCAGACGCATTGAGCGGGTGCTACCCCAAATCCAGACTATGGTTAGCGAGGGGTTAATCACCCTGGAAGCCATTGAAGTGGTAGCCTATGGCCATCGCGCCTTGCGCCAGGTGCCTGGCAGCGTTCCGGTGCAGGATGTGATGAGTCGAGAAGTTCAAAGCGTGAACGTTACGAAACCCCTGCTCGATGTGGTGGAACTGCTGCTGGACAAGGTTTACAAAGCGCTGCCGGTGGTCGATGATGCGAATCGAGTGGTTGGCATTGTGACTGAGGGCGATATTCACAAGAAAATCGAACTGCTGTCGCTTAGCGCCCAGCACGAACTAACGGCCGACGAAATGTCCACCGAACTTCATCGCCTGCGCCGAATTGATCAAACTGTGGCCCAAATTATGACCCACGACCCAATTACGGTGACCGGCGATACACCCGTCGCCCAGGCCATCGATCTAATGCTGACGCATGGGATTAAACGGCTGCCGGTCGTCGATGAGGCTCAAAAACTGCAAGGCATCATTAGCCGAGTCGATGTGCTGCGGGCCTTTTCCCAGCCGCCGGTCGATCAGCCGGCTCGACCCAGCCCGCCGCCCGGCGTACACAATCGGGTGCGGGACATTATGGTCACCCATGTGCCGACAGTGTTAACTAATGCGCCGCTGGTTGAAATCGTCGAGTTGATGGTCACCAGTTTGCAGCGGCGTGTGGTTATTATCGATCAAGCCCAGCAGGTGGTGGGAATTATCACCGACGGCGACTTAATCCGCCAGGCCACCGCTATGGAGCGCAGTGATGTTATCCAGGCGCTGACCCATCAACTGCCCATAAAAATAGCAGACAGCTTTCATCTCCGGCAGCGCACCGCCGCAGAAATTATGACCACCCCGGTCATCACCGTTACGCTCGACACGTCGCTGCGGGATGCCTTAGGCCTACTGGTTGAAAATGGGATCAAACGATTACCGGTGGTGGACGAGCAGGGTAAATTGGCCGGGCTGGTCGGCAGGGGTGGTATTTTCCAGGCGATTGGCCGAACCGCCGGTCTGGGGCTACCGGCTTGATGGCTAACTGGCAGTTTATTCAGTCATCAACCGAGTGGGATCAAAGTTTGGCAGAGATACCCTACGCCCACACCCTGCAAAGCTGGGAGTGGGGCGAGTTCAAAAGCCGCTGGGGCTGGTCGGCGGCGCGGCTGTTATGGCATCGAGCCGATCGGCCTGTGGCGGCAGCCCAGGTATTAACGCGGCCAATGCCGCCCACCCCCTGGCGATTCATGTACGTCACCAAAGGTCCGGCGCTTGATTACGCCGACACGGAGTTAGCGGCCTGCGTTTTCAACGATCTAGAGCAGTACGCCGCCGCCCACAGCGCCCTGTTTATCAAAATCGATCCCGATGTGCCGCGGCAATGGGGCGAACCGGCGGTCGATAAGCCGCTTGACCCGCTGGGGCAGATCATTTTGAATTTGCTCGACCGGCGCGGCTGGCATTTTTCCCCCGAACAGATTCAGTTTCGCAATACGGTTTTGATCGATGTCCGGCCCGATCCAGACGAGATGCTGGCCCGAATGAAAAGTAAGTGGCGCTACAATATCCGGCTGGCGCAGCGCAGCGGTGTTGAGGTCAATATCGGCGCTCCAGCCGACCTGCCGGCCTTCTTCCGGATGTACGCGGAGACCGCTCGTCGTGATGGCTTTTTAATTCGACCCGAAGCCTACTACATGGACGCCTGGCAGCGTTTCATGGCAGTCGATCAGGCCGAGCTGCTGCTGGCCTCAGTAGAAAGCGAGGTGGTGGCAGGGATGATCTTGTTCTTTCTGGGGGACAGCGCCTGGTATATGTATGGCGCCTCGACCGAACAGCATCGGAAGTCGATGCCCAATCATTTGCTTCAATGGACAGCTATTTGTCGCGCCAAAGCTAGAGACTGTAGCCAATACGATATGTGGGGCGCGCCGGATGTCTTTGACGAAGGTGACGATATGTGGGGCGTCTATCGCTTCAAACGGGGTTTTGGCGGCGAGGTAAGGCAGGGCATCGGCGCGTATGATTACCCAGTGCGCCCTCGGCTATACCGAACGTTCACCCAAACTTTACCCCAAGCCCGGTCGTTACTCCGCAAGCTGAAAGGGCAAACTCGATGATGGGGTTTGCCAAACGGGTCGAAGAAGCATCGCTCAATGCCTGGCCGGCCAGCCGTCAGATGGTATTTGACGGCTGGCTGTTGCGTTTTGCCGATGGCTATACGCGCCGGGCCAACTCGGTCAATCCTATTTACGCCGGTAGCGAGAATACTGAACACAAGATTAAATTTTGCGAGAAAGTTTACCGCGACCGGCAACTGCCGTGTGTGTTCAAAATTACGCCCTTTGTCCAGCCCACTAATTTAGATGAGATTTTGGCTGAGGCCGGGTATAAACAGGAAGCGCTGACCAGCGTTCAAACACTCGATCTCGACTCGGGCATCTTTGAATCATTTCCTGACCGATTGGAATGGACAAACCCGGTCGAGGCGTGGGTGAAGGACTATGTTCGTATGAACGGAGTCGGCGCTAATCATATCGCTTCACTAAGGTCTATTCTCACCCATATCGTACCTGAGACGGACTATATGCTCCTATGGGAGCAGCACTCGACCGTGGCCTGCGGGTTGGCCGTCCGAGACGGCGACTGGGTTGGCCTGTTTGATATCGTGACCGATACGTCACAGCGGGGCAAAGGCTTCGGGCAAAAACTGATAAGCAGCTTATTGGCCTGGGGAATACAGCGGGGGGCTAGATCAGCCTATCTACAGGTGATGCTAAACAATGAGGCGGCGCTAAAGTTATATGCCAAGTTAGGATTTAGAGAAATATACCGATACTGGTATCGCGTCAAGGGTTAATAAAAAGAGCCACCGCAAAGGTGGCTCTTTTTATGCTTAACCAGGTTACTCCGGAGAGTTACCCTTTAGTAATTTCCAAAGCAGTAAACCGCTCAGGCTCACTGCCCCCAGTAACCCGACGATAGCCAATGGGCCCGGCACCTGGCTATCTTTTAGCCCAGTCTCCGGCAGCAAGAGTACAGGCAGTACCGGCGTTGCTGTGGCTGGAACTGAGACGGTTGTTGTCGTCTGTCCACCGGGGGGGGTATTATTATTATTGTTATTAGGCGTGCCATCGTCATCATCATTGTGATCGCCGCCTCCACTGGAAGGCCGGGTAGGCGTTGGGGTGGGCGATGAGTCTTTATCACGTACTTTGACGATTTTCTTAACTTCTTTGCGAGTACACTCTTTACACTCAAGGGCAGCCACATTGATAATATCTAAAGGCGGAGGACCGGCCAATCCATTGGCCCTGGTGACGAGATCAAGCGTTACCGACTCATCTAAGCCCAATTCAGGCATAGCCACTGTAATTGTTGCAACCACGGTTTGGGTAATCCCGGATGGATGACCAACTATCGAAACTAAATCGGTCGTAACAGTGGTATAACTAATGACAAGACTGGGCGAACTGGAGCTAACAACATAGCTAACCAGATCCATTTCGATGGGGTTAGCTTCGATTAAAAATACGTCTGTTGCTTTAGTATTTGAATTGGTGGAAGGGTTGCTGATGGTTACCGAGTAATTCACCTGGTCGCCGGGAATCACGTCGGAGACATCCACGGTTTTGACAATAGTCGGATCGACAATCGCTTCTATGGTCTTCGTAATCGTTGTGGTGTCTGTGTCACAATTATCTTGAGGATTGCGGTCCGCGCCGCTGGCACCGTCGTCGGTAACGCAGGCGGTATTGGTAACGGTGTCAACGCCGGGAGCAAGCGGATTATCAATCTGAACCACCACTTGCCGACTGAGAGTCTCATCGACGTTGAGAACGGGAATATTCCAGGTGATGCTCCCGTTGGCAAACGTTCCACCGTCGCTGGCGCTGACAAAAGAGGTATTGGCCGGAATTTGATCAGTAACAATCACTCCCGTTGCCACGGTATCGCCGACATTGGTAATGGCGATAGTATAGGTCAGGTTACCGCCGGGTTCGACGATAGTCGCAATGTGCTGTTTGGAAAGCTGTAAATCCACCGAGGACGTTAAGTCGATATCTACGGTAGTTCTAGGAACGTAGTTATTTTTGTAGATATCTGTCCAGTCTACGGAGGCGGTATTGGTGAACGTTGTGGTGCCGGGCAGGCCGGGTTCAATATTGGCAATCACGGTGAGGGTTCCCTCGGTGATGAGACCACTGGCCGATCCGGGCAAGTAGGCTGAAATAGAGCCAAAAGCCGATCCGTCCTGGTTTAAAGCCGGATTCTGACCATCCAGTTCAAAATTGATGATGCCTGAGCCGGGGGCAGATTCAGCACAATTACCAACCAGCGGGGGATTGACGGCACAACCACCATAGGTCATGCCGGGGGGGAGCGTATCGATCACTTCCGGGCCAGCAATGGGGAGGGCTGCCCCTTCGCCAATATTATTTATTACAAGCGTATAGGTGGTAACGCCCGGCGAGGTCACATAGTCAACGCCGTCATCTTTGGTGATGGTCACGTCAGGTAAAATCGGCTCATCCAGAAAAATAGGCTTGCCGCTGTTTTGAATTTCGATAATATATTGATTATCAACCGGAATGTTGACGTCGGCCCGCCATAGCCCCGGCTCAGCATCAGCCCCGGTGAATACATCACCGGAACGTCCCGCCTGACCTGGATTCCAGACCGCATTACCGGATTCAGTGGCTCCGGTCGTTACACCTGAGGGAGAGGTATAATTAATTTCGCAGGGAGCCTGAGGATCATTACAGAGGTTGGTACCTTCGTCGATATCAAAATTGTTTCCGGTCCACGTTGGTGATGCGGCATCATCGACAAACCAATAAAACGACTGTTCCTGGGAGCTATTGTGTTGAAAACTTAGGCGCTGAATCCCTAACACAGCTTCATCGCCGGTACCGGCTCTGTTATCAGGGCCAATAGCCGGATCAAATGATTCGCTGTCAATGTTGCCGCCGTCCGGCCCGCCTAATAAGCGATATTTCCAGGCATTGTCATCGTTATTGTCTGGAACCGTATCGCCTTCATTACCTGTCCAAGCTTCAATTTGGAAGATACCACAGGTATCGCCTTCAACCGGATTGGCCGGAAGATTAATTGTGAAAAAGGGAACCCAATTATCGTGGGAGGCTGGCGGAGTAGCCGCCGGGTCTGGTGGTTGAAGGAAAGGACCAAACGTTTGTTCAGTAACCACATTACCGGCCGGATCAAAAAGACGAAAACTAGTGATATCACCCTCATCACGAACCTCGTCATCAACAGTTTCCGTTCCAGGCGGGCCGGCATCATATAATTCCGGATCAAATAATTGAAGTCTATAAATTTGATTAGCGATACAAGGGACGTAGATTTCAACCAGATGGCGAATGTCATCACCATTGGCATTGGTGTAATAATCACCAACGCCAATATCGGCATTCCTCCCTGTTGTTTGAAAAAAGATGTCATTCGTGGGTGGAACCTCAATAATTGCGTTAACTCGAGCAACGGTAAAAAAGGTTATTACTAAGGCCACAACCAATATTGCTGCTCGAAAAATGACGGGAACGCGATACTGTTTTCGTCTTTTTTGCACCATTCTATTTCCTCTATTTTTGATTTTCCCTACTCGACTTGACCCAAGCTTACTTACGGCGCTGCGGACCAAGAGGGTATTGATTAAATTTTTGAATGGGGCAATGGTGAGTGTGCGTAGTTCAATCTTCTTTCCAAAACCCCAAAAAACCACTGGGGAAATATCCAGTAGTTACGTCTGAACTAAATCTATTTTGAATTTGAATTAATTACAGTTAAGAGAATGCCTGACTAGATCGAATACTTTGGCCGGAAAAAAACCGAATTTCCTAAGCTTGCTACTTTTTAGATGAGATAGCAGACCTGGCTTCATCAATAAACCAACGATAGCTTCACTCGGCCTCCCAACCGAATGACGTTGATGCACAATCGCCAGTGAGCTTGAGTTGTCTGGTGTGGAAAAATCATCAAATTCTTGTAATGTGGATGATAGCGAACCTTGAGCTACAACAAGCTTTTTTCCGGTGCATTTTAAGGTTCAGTGGCAGTAACAAAGGGTAAAAAAGGAAAAGAATTTAAGGTGGAATGTCTTTAACAGAGACGATAAGCGGATTTACATGTAAGGATGATGATTTATTAAAGATTGGGACCCTTTGCTGGATGCAGCCTAACTATTCAAGCACAGTTAGAAATCGCTGTCAAGTAGGAATTTGGTTTGAATCACTCAGAACTGAGTTAGCGCTTAAATTTTAAACTTCGATCTGAATTCTGATCAAAATCAACTTGACAAACACCCATAGCTGTGTTAAATTCTCGTATTAATCACAAAAAAGCTGTGACCGGGAAAAGTAACCGTTCAAGCGGCGTTCAGAGAGCCGATGTTGGGTGTGAATTCGGTACGAGCGCGAGCGGCGAATGGCCCCGCGAGCTGTGCTCCGAAAAATGAAGTTCGATGAGTAGTAGAGTTTGTAAATGCTTTTACTGTAATAACTCTAAAAACTCCATAACTCTAAGAACTTCTATCTAGTAGGCGGCATCGGCGACTCCACCGTTATCACGGAGCCAGGTATTCAGGCTGACCCATTTTACAGGTAAAGCTGCGTATCTGCAAGAGTGAAACTGACTGTTAGGTTAACCTTCTTATCGAACTTAAGAATTGAGGTGACCTGACCAATCGGTTTAAGCGGGGTGGCACCACGGGAATTAAAACCTCTCGTCCCCAAGGCATCGGCATAAAGATGCGTTGAGGATGGGAGGTTTTTTTATTGACAAAATGGAACGTAGGCTGTGGATAAAAAAACAATGCCCCTACGTCACATTCCACAGGCTACGCTCCTTATAGTTATATTGTATTTTATTGTACTATAGTCAGACAGAACCTACAGTGCGGCAAAATCGTTTGCTGCCTGCCGGCTGCTGATGACACCTAGCGTTATCTGGGAGGATTCATGTATAAACCAACCTTAGACCAGGTTGAGACCCTAGCCGAACAGGGCAACCTGATCCCTATTTATCGTGATTTGCCGGCTGATATGGAAACGCCGGTTAGCGTCTACCTCAAACTGCAAGATGAGGGGCCAAGTTTTTTACTTGAATCGGTGTCGGGCGGCGAACACGTGGCCCGTTACTCTTTCATTGGGGTGAGACCGCGTGGCGTGATCACCACCTGGGACAACGAGGTTTATGTCACCAGCGCCGGTCACGGCTACACCGTTCCATTGAAAGATGGCCTCGATCCGTTGGGGGTGCTGAAGCAGGAGATGGCCCAATACAAACCGGTTCGCCTGGCCGATTTACCCCGTTTTACCGGGGGCGCGGTCGGTTTTTTGAGCTATGATGGAGTTCGCCGCTTCGAACGGCTGCCGGACAACAATCCTGATAATCTCAAATTGCCGGAAGCGGCCTTTATGATCGCCCACACGGTCGTGGTTTTCGACCATGCCCGGCAGCGGCTTCAGGTGGTGGCCAACGCCGACTTAACCCGAGGCGACATTCGGGCGGCTTACCGGCGCGCTACAGCTCGCATCGATGAGGTGGTGGCCCGGCTCAACGCGCCGCTGCCTGAAGTAACACCCCGCCGACAGGTGGAGCATAATGGCCTGGAGTCGAACGTTTCAGTAGATGAGTTCAAGGAGATGGTTCGCCAGGCCAAAGAGTATATCGCAGCGGGTGATATTTTCCAGGTGGTTCTGTCGCAGCGATTATCGCGCCGAACTTCGGCTCATCCGTTTAGTATTTATCGAGCCCTGCGCATGCATAACCCATCGCCTTATATGGTTTTTATGCGTTTTCCGGGAGGAATTAACAGCTTGCCACTGCATGTCATCTCGGCCAGCCCGGAAATGCACGTGCGGCTTGAGGAAGGGGAAGCCGAACTGCGGCCCATCGCCGGAACGCGCTGGCGCGGAGTCACTGTTGATGAGGATGAGGCTTTGGCTAAGGAACTGCTGGAAGATATCAAAGAGCGAGCCGAACACGTCATGCTGGTCGATCTGGGCCGCAACGATTTAGGCCGGGTATGCGAATACGGCACGGTTCACCCCACCGAGTTGATGGTCATCGAACGCTACTCGCATGTGATGCATATTGTCTCCGAAGTCCGCGGCAAGCTGATGCCGCAGTATGACGCCTTCGACCTGCTGCGGGCCACATTCCCGGCGGGAACTCTAACCGGCGCGCCAAAAGTTCGCTCAATGGAGATTATTGACGAATTGGAAAACACCCGGCGAGGTATTTACGGGGGCGTCATCGGCTATGTGGGTTACGACGGCAATATGGATACCTGCATCGCCATCCGCACCGTGGTGATGAAAGGCGATCAGGTCCACATTCAAGCCGGCGGCGGCATCGTAGCCGACAGTATTCCCCAGCGGGAATACGAAGAAAGTTGGAACAAAGCTAGAGCAATGGCCGAAGCGGTAGATTATGCGGAGAAGACTCAGTAATCGGCGAAAGTCGGTTGTAGCGGGAAAAATTTTCTGGGAGGTTAGAGATTAGATAACTGGAGATTAGAGATTTCAAGTTCAATCTCCTAAATCTTCCCTTATATTAATCTCCATTTTTAAGGAGGATATTATGGTCTTAGTCATCGACAATTACGACTCATTTACCTATAACCTGGTTCAATATTTAGGCGAACTGGGCCAGACCGTCGAAGTTCGACGCAATGATGAAGTGACGCTGGACGAAATCGCGGCGATGAAGCCGGACCAGATTGTAATTTCACCGGGGCCAGGCACCCCGGACGATGCCGGCGTTTCGGTTGATCTGATTAAACGTTTCCATCAGGAGATTCCCATTTTGGGCGTTTGTCTGGGTCATCAAGCTATTGGGCAGGCGTTTGGCGGAAAAATCATCCGGGCCAAATTTGTCATGCACGGCAAGGTATCGGCTATCGAGCACAATCAACGCGGCGTATTCCACAATCTGCCGTCGCCACTGACGGCGACGCGCTATCACTCGCTGATTGTGCAGGAGCCGCTGCCCGACAGCCTGGAAGTAACCGCCCGGGGCGGCGAAGCGAATGAGGTGATGGGGCTGCGTCATAAAGAGTATCCGGTGGTTGGCGTTCAATTCCATCCGGAATCGATTTTGACCGAGTACGGCCACGAGATGTTGCATAATTTTCTGCAAATCGAAGCCGGCAGCCCCCCCCAAATCGAAGCGGCGCCAACGCCAGAATCCAAAGTTGAGCCGCCTCCGCCACCCATCGTTATGCCGATCAAAACCGCGATCAACAAAGTGATGAGTGGGGAATCGCTCTCTTTTGATGAAGCCGAAGAGGTGATGTCGCAGATTATGGCGGGTGAGGCCACGCCGTCGCAGATTGGGGCTTATCTGATGGCGCTGCGCATGAAAGGCGAAACGGTCGAGGAGATTACCGGCAGCGCCCGAGCCATGCGCCGGGCGGCGGTTCAAGTGAGGCCGGCCACCCCGCCGGAGCAGTTGGTCGATGTGGTCGGTACGGGCGGCGACGGCGTGGGGACGTTCAACATCAGCACAACCACGGCTTTTGTGGTAGCCGGGACGGGGCAGAAAGTGGCCAAGCATGGGAATCGTGCCGCCAGCAGCAAGAGCGGCAGCGCCGATGTCCTGGCGGCGCTGGGCGTCAACCTGGATTTAACCCCCGAACAAGTGGCGGATGCCATCGATGAAGTGGGCATCGGGTTTCTCTTTGCGGTCAAACATCATCCGGCCATGAAGCATGCTATTGGTCCCCGACGGGAGTTAGGTGTCCGAACGGTGTTCAATATTCTCGGTCCGCTGACCAATCCGGCCAACGCCAAATCGCTGGCGGTAGGGGTGTACGACGGCCGTTTGACCGAGCCGCTGGCTAAGGTGTTGGGCGAACTCGGCAATAAGAGCGCCTTTGTTTATCACGGTCACGGCGGCCTCGATGAGCTAACAACGACCGGTCCTAACCAGATCAGCCGGCTAAAAAATGGGCAAGTCACCACTGAAACGCTCGATCCGGCGGAACTGGGTTTTGCACCAGCCAGTATCGAGGATCTCTTGGGCGGTACGGCCGATGAGAATGCCGAAATCACGCGGGCGATTTTGTCGGGCCAGCAGACGGGGGCACGGCGCGATGTGGTGTTGCTCAATGCCGCGGCGGCGCTAGTGGCCGCGGGCAAAGCCGACACGTTGGCGATGGGGATCAAGCTGGCCGGAGAGAGTATCGACAGCGGCGCGTCCCTGAAGGTTCTACGCCGGTTTATTGAGTTCAC
>JAGRCC010000461.1 GCA_020433785.1 Anaerolineae bacterium | reverse complement strand
ACTTTGCCGGTTCCGGCGTGGTCCACATGACCGGTGGGGCCGTGGGTCTGGCTATCGCGTTGGTGTTGGGGCCAAGGCTGGGGCGCTTCAATAAAGATGGCACCGCCAACGCCATCCCCGGCCACAATATCCCGATGGGGATTTTAGGTACGGTGATTCTCTTTTTCGGCTGGTTCGGCTTCAACCCCGGCTCGGCTTTAGGCATCCAGGGCGCTTTTATCGATCTGGTTTCGTTGGCCGCAGCCAATACGCTGATGGCCGGGGCGGCCGGCGGCTTGAGCGCCATGCTTTACATGTGGCTCATCAGTCCGGTCAAAAAACCTGATCCGGCCCTGTCGGTGAATGGTGTTCTGGCCGGCTTGGTGGCGATCACCGCCCCCTGCGCCTTTGTCACGCCGATTTCGGCGGTGATCATTGGCTTGATAGCCGGCGTGCTGGTGTGCCTGGCTACCTTTGCGCTGGAAAAGATGCAAATCGACGACCCGGTGGGCGCAGTGCCGGTTCACTTTGTCAACGGCGTCTGGGGCGTATTGGCGGTTGGTATTTTTGCGGCCGGTAACCCCGATACCGCCGCCTGGAACGGTATCGACACTGCTGTGACCGGGCTGCTTTACGGCGGGACCGCGCAAATTGCCGCTCAGTTCTTAGAGGTTATCAGTATAGCGGCCTTTGCTTTTGGCTTGTCTTATGCCTTCTTTGCCGTTCTTATGCGGATGGGCTTGCTGCGCAGTGATCCCGAAGCAGAGATGGCCGGTCTCGACCTGCCGGAAATGGGTATCCCCGGTTACGTGACCGATCTACCCGGTTTAGCCGGGTTAACCCCACAGGTAGGGTTGGCTCAGCCGGCCGCCAGCGTTTTAGCCGCTCCGGTCAGTAAATGAGATCATAAAGTAACGGCGCTTAACTAAAAAAATAGGACGCAGACAAACACAGCCATCCCCGAGCACTAGAGTTCATAGCGTTTGATGCGTTTTCAGTGCCTTGGCGAAAGCTGTGGGAGTCTGCGTCCAAAATTGTTAATACGAGTTCTAGCTATGTCCAGAAATGGGCGCGAAATGGCTTAGATTTATATAACTTTGGGTGAGTGTAGGCTGATAGCTGACAGCTATAGGCTGAAGGCGGGGTACGATGCAACTGGCCCTGATTGAAAATTCTGACAGTGATAATCCCCTTATTCCTTTTTATTTACGGATTGAAGTAGCAGCGCTCAGTCCTGATTTACAGAAACCCTTCTTCATTCCGATTTATTACCAGCATATTCGAGACAGAAGCGCTTATAAGGTCGAAATCTGCGGCATACCCTTGGAAGCGCGAACCGCCACAGATTTGGTACCACGCATCGAAAAAATCATTCCTCCGCTGTTGCGGGGGGCGCGGCTGCCGTCCTACGTTTTTATTGCACGTCACTCCCGGCGGATCTATCCGGTCTACACTTTTGGCTGTGAGGTGGTGGCCTCTATTAGTGGCGGGCCGCTGTTCCGCCACGTAGAACTGGCCAAAGTGCGAGAGTATTTGACCGACTACCTCTACCAAACTGGCGAGATATGGCCACCCCCCACTAACGATCGCTTGCATGTCCGCGGTGTCGATCGCCTCACGCTCGGGTTAATCCGGCCGGTTTTTTACTTGAAAAAGCGGGCCCAATTTGCCACAGACAATGAGTTTTGGGCGCCGGTTTTTCCAGAAGTTGACGGCAGGGGGCTGTATACGTATGCCGCCAGCGCTAAACGAACGATACCAAATAACCAGGGCGACGAGGTACTGCAACTGCGGTCAATGGTAGCTCAAGCTTTAATCACCGACCACCGCTTAAGCCAGGGGTATGATCTGCGGACGGATCGGTTGATGCCTGATCTCTGGTTGCAACTTAGAACCCACCTGGTCGAATGTTCTGCTCGATTCATCTCTCCCCGGCTGGAGCTGAAGCTGTATCATGCTGACCATACGCTCATCGCGATGGAATATCGCCGGGATGAAGATCGCTACAGCTTGTACTTTGGGAGTGACATCGAAGATCTCCGGCTAAGGACCGCTACCGATTTACTGCGGCGGGGAGTGATCAGCCACCTCGAGGCGTTAATCTGCCAGGAAGCTAAGGTAGAACCTGTTCCGATGCCGTGAGCGGGACGTTTTTGCCCTGGATTTGAGAGACTGCCTAAGATGGTGGGGCCTAACACAATCCCGCCGATCAGTCGCCCAGAACAGCCGGTTGGTGAATTTTGCGGGCGATATGACCAAACAGCAGGTTTTTTATTCTTCATGAACTTCGTAATCTTCCTGGTTATTTCCCGTCAGCGATGCGAGGAATAATTTTTCGGCGGTAGGAATGACGTTTCCGATGGTAGCAACCATTTTTCGACGGTAGGAATGACATTTTACATGGTAGCAACCATTTTTCGACGGTAGGAATGACTTTTTGGATGGTAGGAATCATTTTTCGACGGTAGGAACGATTTTTCGGCGGTAGGAATGACTTTTTGGGTGGTAGGAACGATTTTTCAGCGGTAGGAATGACATTTCGGATGGTAGCAACCATTTTT
>JAGRCC010000460.1 GCA_020433785.1 Anaerolineae bacterium | reverse complement strand
TCACCACCGGCGCCAGCGATGATCTCAACAAAGCGACTAAACTGGCGCGGGCAATGGTGACCCAATACGGCATGAGCAAAAAACTGGGGCCGTTGATGTTTGGCGAAAAGGATGAACTGGTCTTTCTGGGTAAAGAAATCGGCGAGCAGCGTAACTACAGCGAGGAAATCGCCCGCCAGATCGATCGGGAGGTCCGCCGCATTGTGGAAAGCGCCCACGAGCGGGCCGTGGCTCTCATTCAAGAGAATCGAGCCAAACTGGTGGAAATCGCCGAACGTCTGCTTAAAGAAGAAACCCTCGACTCCAAAACGTTCGAGGCCATGTTTGCTTAATCTGAGGTAAATGCTGGTTGACATTTTAGGAGAGGATAGGGTATACTTAACTTGAACGTTAAACTTTTGTCGTTATTCGCCAAAATCCTCTTCACGACCAACTGGTAGACTACAAAAACTTTCAATCTGGTATTTAACCATTAGAAACAACGCCCATGAAACATACCCTGTTAATTGTTGAAGACGATCTGGATACCTCTGATATGCTCCGGGTCTACTTTGAAGCACAGGGGTATCGGGTTGTTACCGCCGGGACAGGGCAAGATGCTCTGGACAAATGTCGAACCGAGTCGCCCAATTTGGTTCTTTTGGATGTTCGTCTACCTGATATCGATGGCTTTGAAGTGGGGCAATCACTTCAGGACGATGTGCGAACCAGCCGGCTGCCGGTCATCTTTGTGACCGAACGCCGCGACCGCGATGATCGTATCGCGGGCCTCAAACTGGGCGCGATCGACTACATCACCAAACCGTTTGACGTGCAGGAACTGCGGCTAAGAGTGCGAAACGCGCTCCGCCGTGCCGGCAGCCAGAATAATCCGGTGACCGGCCTGCCCGGCGAAAAGTTTACACTCGATCGTTTGAGCTTGATGATGGAGCGTGACGGTTGGTCGGCGATTGGGATTAACATCAGCGGACTCGATACCTTCAACGAAATTTATGGTTTTGTGGCTAGAGATGATGTGTTGCGCGCCATCGCCTTGACGCTGACCAGCGCTGTGGATGAACTGGGCAGCATCGATGACTTTATCGGTCACCCGGCCGAAAGTCAGTTTATCATCATCACGGTTCCCAGTAAAGTTGACCAGTTGAACCACCATGTGAAGGAACGCCTTAAACAGGCGATGACATATTTTTACCCGATTCACGATCGAGAAGCCGGTTATGTAAAACGCGGTGATGGGGACGACGCGCCCAAAGAGAAAGTGCCGTTCATGAATTTGGATATGGCCACCCTTTCTCAACAGGGAACCGCCTTTTCTTCTGTCGAAGCCTTATGGCAAGCCCTGAGCCAGCCGGTGCGAGCCTAGCCAACCCAGTTTACTGGCGGCGAACTTGTAAAACCAGCTTTTCGGGTAAAAGTTGATAGGCCTTTTGAGCAGTGTTGCCTCCGGTAACACTGCTTTTTTATCTAATTTAGAAACGGGATTGTGGCCAAAATGGATTTACCGTTTGAAACTATTCAGTTAGCCGTACGAGACTCTCAGCCGGCCTTGGTTGATTTTACTCAACACATTGTCGCCACGCCCAGTTTACCGGGCCAAGAAGGCGATGTGGCTGAAATTATTCAAAATGAAATGAACAATTTGGGCTTCGACGAGGTCTGGCGCGATCAGGTTGGCAATATTATCGGCAAAGTTGAGGGCGGCGATGGCCCGACGATACTCTTAAACGGCCACATGGATCATGTCGATGCAGGCCCCCAAGACGGCTGGCCATACCCCCCCTTTAGCAGTCAAATTGTGGACGGCGAACTGTGGGGCCGGGCTTCGGTCGATATGAAAGGGCCAGTCGCTTGTATGATTTATGCCACGTCTCTTTTTAATCGGCTCCATTTAAAACCGCCCGGTGATGTTTACATGACCGTGCCCGTTATGGAAGAGATCGGCGGGTTGGGCACCCAACATTTAATCACCCACTTGAGCGCCCATGCCGCCATTTGCGGCGAACCGAGTAATAATACGCTTCGTCGCGGGCACCGGGGCCGGGTAGAACTGCGGGTAACGTTTGAAGGCCATTCGGCGCACGCTAGCGCGCCTCATCTGGGGATCAATCCTCACTATGCGGCGGCGGCGTTTTTGACCCACCTACCCGATCTGTCCATGGCCTACGATAAGACGCTTGGCTCCTCAACCGTAGTGCCTACCCTGTACGCTACCGACCAGCTTAGTCCTAATGTGATTCCCGGGCGCGTTTATCTGACGTTGGATTGGCGCAATGTTGCCGGTGAAGCGCCTGAAGATATCGTCAGCAAGGTAGAAAACCTGGTCACCTCAATAGAAGAACTCGATCAAAATGTGACTGTGGTGATTAAAAGCCAAGAGTTTACAACCTATACCGGCCTCACTCAGGAGATCCCTGCCATTTTTCCGTCTTACCTACTGCCGGAAGAGGATCAGTTTGTCCAAGCGGCTCACCAGGCGCTGGTATCGGCTTTGGGACGAGACGATGGCATCGATATCTGGCGCTTCGCGACCGACGGTGGGCATCTTATGACCGGTGGTATCCCGACGGTTGGTTTTGGCCCGGGCGATGAAAAGCTCGCTCATACCAATCAGGAACGGATCAGCCTGGTCCAGATGGAAGAAGCCGTAATAGCTTATTTTGCTCTCATAACCGCCTTAGCTGAAGCGGCGTAATTCGCAGTTCACTACATCGTTCATAGTAAGCCCTTTAGGGCTGAAGCATCGCTAAGGCGATGACTACCAACTTTTTATTCAGGAGCGACAAAGCTTGCTTTGTCAAAACGAGCCTTGATGCTCCTCTATATTTCCGAAGGAGTTCTCTTGTCAGTCCAAAACGCTGTGATCGATTATAAATTGAAAAACGGCCTGCGCGTTTTGCTTAAACCGGTGCATACGGCACCGGTGGTCAGTCACTGGATCTGGTATCGGGTCGGGGCGCGTAATGAGCAAGCCGGCAAAACCGGCATCTCCCATTGGGTCGAACATATGATGTTCAAAGGCACGCCAACGTTCCCCAAGGGTCGGATTATGCTAGAGGTCAATCGCAACGGCGGCGTACTAAATGGATTTACCAGTCAGGATTATACCGCCTATTTTGAAACTCTCCCCGCCGATCGACTGGACCTGGGCCTACGCATCGAGAGCGACCGCATGGCCAACGCGCTGATCGATCCCGATGAAGTAACCAGTGAACGGACGGTCATTATCTCTGAGCGCGAGGGTCACGAAAATAATCCGGCTTGGGCGCTGCATGAAGAAGTCAAAGCGACCGCGTTTCATGTTCATCCCTATGGCACAATGGTCATCGGCTGGAAGGATGATCTGCATCAGATCACTCGCGATGACCTCTTTCAGCATTACAAAACATACTACGGGCCTCACAACGCCGTATTGGTCATTATCGGTGACATTGAAGTTGATAAGGTGCGCCGGCGAATTGACGAACTCTTTGGCCCGATTCCGGCCGGTCCGACGCCCCCGCCGGTCACGATTAGAGAGCCAACCCAGCAAAGCGAACGACGCGTCGTGATCCGCCGGCCGGGCAAAACCGCCTATTTTCAGGCGGTTTACCACGTGTGTGAAGGCTCTCATCCCGACGCCTTTACTCTGTTGATGCTGGAGGCGGTCCTGTCCGGGGCAGGTTTTGGTGGTCCGGCAACTCATCGCAGCGCCCGCCTCTATCGCGCGTTGGTAGAAACCGAGATCGCCGTCGATGCCAGCGCTGGGTACCACCCCAGCATCGATCCGGGCACGATCAGTTTTGACGGCACGATTCGCCACGGGCATACTTTGGCCGAATTTGAAGCGGCCCTTGAAACAGAGATCGAGCGGCTAAAAGAAGAACCGGTTTCTGCGGCTGAATTAGCCAAAGTGCTCAAACAAACCCGGGCCCAATTGGCCTACACCATGGAACGGGTCAGCAACCAGGCGCGCTGGTTAGGTTGGCTGGAAATGCTCGGCGATTGGCGGCAGTTCGACACGTTGGAGGATAAACTGGCGGCGGTTACAGCCGACGATATTCAGCAAGCCGCCCGGAAATACCTGCGCACTTCAAATCGCACAGTGGGCTGGTTCGAACCAACCGAAAATTGATCCATCTAAATCAAATCGAACTCACCCGCCAAACTTTAAAACCGGAGTAATTTGTGGATTTAACCTTTCAATCATACACCCTCTCGAACGGGATAAAACTCATTGTCAAAGAAAACCATCATACGCAAAGTGTGGTTATTCACGGTCGGTTGAGTGGAGGTGCTAATCTCGATCCACCGAAAAAAACCGGTCTGGCCGCGTTTACCACCAGTTTAATGGGACGTGGAACGGCTCGTCACACCTTTGCTGAGATCAACGAGATCGTTGAGTCGGTTGGGGCGATGCTGCGGTTTAACTGCGGCCGCCACTTAACGACGGTTAGCAGCAAAAGCCTCTCCGAAGATTTCGACTTGTTAGTAGGGTTGATGGTCGATGGGCTGACCGGGCCGACTTTCCCTCCCGAGGAGATCGAGCGGGTGCGCGGGCAGCTCATCACCGGGCTGCGCGAATTGCAAGAGAGCACCCGCGGGCTGGCACAGCTCTATTTTAGAGAAAGCCTCTACGGCCTCGACCATCCCTATGGCCGGCCCTTTAGCGGCACGCTGGAAAGCGTCGAGGGCCTCACCCAAGCCGATTTATTGGATTTCTACCAAAATATTCATCCTCACGAAGGCATTTTTGTGGTGGTCGGTGATGTGATCAGCCAGGCGGTTTATCAAGTTTTGGACGCCACGTTAGGCCAGTGGCAGCCCGGTCATCCGCCACCCGATCCAACGGTACCCAAGCCTCATCCCCTGACCAAGCGCGTTCGGCACATCAAAGCGGTTCCCCATAAATCGCAATCCGATTTGATGCTGGGCAATATTGGCCCCAAACGCACCGACGATGATTTCTACGCCGCTTATGTCGGCGATACTATATTGGGGCAGCTAGGTTTGGGTGGGCGCATCGGTCAGATTGTGCGCGATCAGAACGGGCTGGCTTATTACGCCCGAACATCGCTGATGGGGGGGCTGGGGCCGGAACCGTGGTCCATCTATGCCGGCGTCAATCCCGACAACGTGGATCGCGCCATCGACCTGATCCTGGCCGAAGTACGTCGTTTCCGCACCGAGCCGGTTAGCGATCAAGAACTAGCCGATGCCAAAGCCTATCTAACCGGGAGTCTGCCGCTTCAGTTGGAAACCAATGAAGGCGTGGCCAGTACGCTGCTACAGATACATATCTATCAACTAGGCGACGATTTCATCGCCCGCTATCCCGGCTTGATCAACGCCATCACGCCGGCTGAGATTCAGGCGGCAGCTCATAAATATCTGAGTGATGACGTCTATGCCCTCTCGATTGCCGGCCCGGTGACTGAGACATGAGTCAACTTCAAAATTACAACCACATCAGCACAATTATATTCGATATGGATGGTACCCTCATCGAGCACACTTGGCAGTTGAGCACCATCTGCGATGCCCTATTTGCCCGGTTTGCCGACAGGCTCGCCCCGCTAACCGCCGACGAATTTTTCGATTGTTTCTGGGCTAAAAGCTACGACATGTGGCATATGATGGTCGATCGCGCGCTCGACGGCCAGACAGCAGCCAAATACGCCTATGCTAACACCCTGCGCACCCTTGGGGCGGACCCGGCTCTGGCCGGACCGATGTTAGACTGCTGGGTTGAGTTAGTGTTAGAAGAGGCCGTCCCCTTTGTGGATACCTATGCTGTTTTGGAAAAGCTCAGGCCGCATTATACCCTCGGCATTTTGACGAACGGCTACATTCACTTGCAGCGCCGCAAAATCGATAAATATCGATTGGCTGAATATGTCGATTTTGTTGTTGTTTCGGAGGAAGCCGGATATCACAAACCGGATCGGCGGGTGTTTGAGTGTGCACTGGATATGGCCGGGCAACCGTCCCTAGCGGAGGTGCTCTTCATCGGCGACAATTTGGAGACCGATATCGGTGGAGCAGTGGCGGCGGGGCTAACGCCAGTGCTGATCGATACCAAAAATCGAACAGAGCCGCCGGAAGGGGTTCTCGAAATCAGCCAATTGACCGAGTTGTTAACCCTGCTGGGCCTAAATCAGCCCTAACTTTGACCATTTAAGACCTGAAGCAGGCGTTGTCCGTAAGTTTCTCGCTGCCAGTCACCCAAAACCCCGATTTTGGTCAACGTGCCCATGGTCCGGGGATTTTTTTTGGCGATGCTCATCAACGCTTGATTATTCATAATCACATCCGGCTCAACCCCACGAGAGGCGGCCAACTCATTGCGCCACCGACGCAGCAGTTCATACCGGTTCAAAATACGATCGTCAGGACGGTGATGATGGCTGGCTGGGTATTTGGGCGGAGGAGCCATTTGGCCGTGACTTATCGCCTCTAAGATTTCCAACCCATTGTGTTGGATCAGTTTACTGCCCAAACCTTTAGTTTGTTTAAGCGCATTCAAGCTCGACGGTTGAACTCGGGCTAATTCCACCAGAGACGCGTCGTTCATCACCTTGAATGCCGGACGATCAAGCTTGCGAGCAATTTTATCGCGCAGAACAAATAGCTCCCGCAGCACGGCTTGTTCCGGGGGATGCAGTTCTCTTGAATTCTTAACACGCCAAAAGTCGTCGGGGTCAAAGGTTTTTATCGTTGGCTCAACCTGAGTCATGCGCTCGAAGGCTTCATCCGCTTCTTGTAGGCGGTTTTGCTCATTAAGAGCCCGGATTTGGATTTCACGCAGCGGAATCAGATAATGCGTATCCAGACAGGCATAATTGAGCGCTTTTTTGCTGATAGGTCGCCGCCCCCAATTATAACGTTGAAATCGTTTGTCGAGCTTAAGATTAAAGTGGTTATTAAGCAACGATCCCAACCCATAGTGGGACCAGCCCAAAATACGAGCAGCCAGCATAGTGTCGAACAAATTGAAAAACTCAAAGCCATAATCCCGTTTGAGGCTTAAAAAATCGTACTCGGCGGCATGAAAAATCTTTTGAATTGAAGCGTTGGCGAAAAAAGGGGCTAAGCCGGACACATCAACGGCCAATGGATCGACCAAGTAGTCGTTGTGTTGAGTCGAAAACTGAATCAGGCATACTTTTTCAAAATAGCTGTACAGGCTGTCGCTTTCGGTATCAACCGCAACCAATGACTCATTTGATAACACATTTATCAGTTTTTCTAAACCGGCCGGTGTATCTATCCAGTCAGGGCGGAGAGTCGGTTCTGTGTAGTGAATTGATGCATTCATTGCTATCGGGTAAATTCCTCTGTATGACGTTCTATCGCGTTTTAGGGCCACATTCTGATAATTGATCTTATGATAGCAGAATTTAAGGTGTTGCCAAGTTTGGCGCTAGCAAAGTTAAAAATTTATTACGTTTAGCCGGCCCTAATGTGGGACTTAATCTCTATTGGAAGCTAATGGGGGTCATGATATAGTCATGACATGCATCGGAACAATAATATTGTTTTATAATGAACCAAATCGGGTCAAGATTGGAGGTTATTCCCATTAAATCATGTTAAGGGTGCTGCGTACAAGGTTGACTTAATGCAACTCAACGAGTATAATAGGCTATCCTCAACAAAA
>JAGRCC010000459.1 GCA_020433785.1 Anaerolineae bacterium | reverse complement strand
AAAAAGAAGTAGCTAATCATAATGATCACGCCGATAAATGTCGCCAGGGCGTAACTACCGGTGTAACCGTTTTCCAGTTTGCTAAGCATACCGCCGAACCGACCAATCAGGCGGGCCGTGCCATCGACAAACATATCGTCGATGACCACTTTATCGAGGCCGTCCGCAAACGCCCGGGCTAATTTCAGGCCGGGCTGGACAAACAGAGTGTCGTACAATTCATCGATCCAATATTTGTGGGCCAGCAGCGCAAACAATGAGCGTGTACTGCGCGCCAGATTTTGCGGGATAGCCGGCTGGAGCATATAGAAGAAGTACGCTAAAAAGATGCCGCTCACCGCCACCACCGCCGATGTCGCCATCAGGCCCATCTCCGCGCCAAATGACATGTGATGTTCTTCGGCGGCGTGAGGCAGTTCGTACAGCACCGGCTCAAGCCAGCCGTCGAGGAAGTGCGGCAGACCCAAGAAGGTGGGTAAGCCCAAAAGCCCGCCGAAAATGGCCAAAACAGCTAACACGCTAAGGGCGAAGGTAATCGGCGTGCGGCTCTCATGGGCATGTTCGTAGAGGTGATGGTCGCGCGGCTGACCGTGGAAGGCAATGAAGATGGCCCGGAAGGTGTAAAAGGCCGTCATGCCAGCCGTCAAAATACCGAAAAACCAGAGGATCGGCGATGCTTCAAAGACGTGGGCCAGAATTTCATCTTTGGAGAAGAAACCGGACATCAAGGGAAAACCGGCCAGCGCCAGACCGCCAATCCAGAAGGTAATCCAGGTGATCTTCATCTTGTCCTTCAACCCACCCATGCGGCGGATGTCGATGACGTCGTGCAGGGCGTGCATGACCGAGCCGGCGCCCAAGAAGAGCAAGGCTTTGAAGAAGGCGTGAGTCACCAGGTGGAACATCCCGGCCGTATAGGCGCCAACCCCCACGGCGGCGAACATATAGCCTAGCTGACTAACCGTTGAATAGGCCAGCACCCGCTTGAGATCGACCTGAACCAGGGCGATGGTGGCCGCAAAAAAAGCGGTGGCCATGCCAATAATGGCGATAGTCATCGCCACTCCCGGCGCGAGCGAATAAAGAATGTTGCTGCGCACAATCATGTAGACCCCGGCGGTGACCATCGTCGCCGCGTGGATGAGGGCCGAGACGGGCGTCGGGCCGGCCATCGCGTCGGGTAACCAGACATACAAGGGGATTTGGGCGCTCTTCCCAATAGCGCCGATGAAAAGCAACGCCGTAATCCAGGGAATAACGGTGGGCATGGTTTCTGACACTTCTACAGCTTCGGCAAAGACTTGATCGAACTGAAGCGTGCCGAAGGTGCTCCAAATGAGGAAAACGCCCAGCGCAAAGCCCACGTCACCGATGCGGTTAACAATGAAAGCTTTCATCCCGGAGGCGGCCGGCGAGAGCAGCGGCTGTAATTTAACCGGCTCCGTATTCGGGCCGAGGTCGATGGGCGTTTGCTCTTCCGAAGGCCGGTCGAACCAATAGCCAATTAACAAATAGGAGGAGACCCCCACCAGTTCCCAGCCGACGTACATCATCAGGTAGTTATCGCCCAGCACCAACACCAGCATCGAGGCGATGAACAGGTTGAGAAACGTGAAGAAGCGCGAGAAATCGCGGTCATCGTGGTCGTGGCCGTGGTCATCACTATGAACCATATAAGCGGTGGCGTAGACGTGGATCAGGAACCCGACGCCGGTGACGACCAAAACCATCGTTAGCGACAGCGGATCGACCAGCAGGCTGATCGGCACATTGAAGTCGCCGATAGTGACCCAGGTCCATAACGGAACGGTAACGGCCTCGCCGCCGCGCCCCATCGTTTCAAAAAAGGCCCCAACCCCGACCAGAAAAGCCAGCAGCACCATCAACGGAGCGATCATACTGACCGTCCGATTGCCGATGCGCCGCCCAAACAGACCGTTGATCAGTAGCCCTAAAACAGGTAAAGCTATGGTTAACCAGATTAATTGAGTCATATCTACTCGCTAAATTAATTATTTACAGATTATCTCTGGATTAGCCCTTCAACGAATTGAAATCGTTAATGTTGACCGAGTCCTTATGGCGATTCAACTCGACCAGCAGCGCCAGTCCAATAGCGACCTCAACCGCGGCCACGGCCATGATCATAAACACAAAGATCTGGCCGGTGGTTGAGTCGAGAAAGCGCGAAAAGGCGATAAAGGTTAGGTTGACCGCATTCATCATCATCTCGACACACATCAGAACGATGATGACGTTGCGCCGGATGAGCACGCCCCCGGCGCCAATCGCGAACAAGATGGCGCTCAATAAGAGATAGTAAGACAATGGAACTTGACCAATCATGCCACCACACCTTTATGAACTAAATTTTTTACTTCGCCGAACGTATGGCGCAGCATTCGGATCGTCTCTTCCGACAACTTGCAGTCGGGATCGACCAAACAGCGCATCTGCCGGTAGCGCGAGCGACGCCAACTATCGGTATCGCTCTCAACCATCGTCACCAATTCTTCCACTTGGGGGTCGGTGGCTTGGACAATTTCGACCTGATCGAAGTCGAACAGGGCCTTGCGTCGGAGCCAATTCACCCGCAGTAAATCGGGATTGGGCCGCTGCGTTTCCTCGGCCCAAGTCGAGTCGAGCACAGCGATAATGCGCCGGAAGCGCTGTCGCTGCTGGTGTTGGGCCAGCCAGACCACACCGACCACGCCGACCGACAGCAGCACCGCCACCAGTTGGAACGGCAGCACATATTCGGTAAAGAGCGAGGCGGCAATCACCTGTGTTTGGCCAAAATCTTCAACTATCTCAACGGTTGTATCGTCGGGCGCTCCAAAAACTGTATTTTCGAACACAGCCGAACCGACGACCGTCAGCAGGACTAACCCTAAAGCGATCAACAATAGGTTCCGACCACTTAACCAAGTATCTACTGCTTCCCCCAAGTCGGCCCCCAACAGCATCACCACAAAGAGGAACAGCACCACAATCGCGCCGGCGTAGACCAAAATTTGAGCCACACCCAAGAACTGGGCATTGAGCATGAAATAAAAGACGGCCA
>JAGRCC010000007.1 GCA_020433785.1 Anaerolineae bacterium | reverse complement strand
TTTGGGGCAGCGACCAATACCGAAGCCGTCATCGATCAACCGTCGCAGTTCGACTTTTACGACGGCGGCGGTCTTGACATGGCTTTTCTCGGTATGGCCCAGGCCGATCGAGTCGGCAATGTGAATGTGAGTAAGTTCGGCAGCAGATTGGCCGGGGCCGGTGGATTTATCAATATTAGCCAGAATGCCCGACAGGTGGTCTTTACCGGCACCTTCACCAGCGGCGGCCTAAACGTGGCGGTTAATGAAGGTCAGGTACAAATTGCGCAGGAAGGTCGCGTGCAAAAATTCATCGAGGCCGTTGACCAGGTCACGTTTAGCGGTCCCCATGCCGCCCACAAAGCCCACCCGGCCCTGTATATTACCGAACGCGCCGTCTTCAAGCTAACTGCCGCGGGCCTGGAATTAATTGAAATCGCACCCGGCATTGATCTGGACCGGGATATCTTGGCCCAGATGGGGTTCCAGCCGATTATCAACGCGACGCCGCGTTTGATGGATGCCAGAATTTTCAGGCCGGAACCGATGGGTTTAAAAGACGATCTATTGGTCATTCCCCTGGCCCACCGGCTGACCTATGACCCGGATGAGAATATCCTGTTTGCCAATTTTGAAGGGATGTCGGTTAATTCTAAGGAAGATGTTGACGCCATTAAAGCGGCCCTGGAAGATACCCTTGAACCCATTGGCAAGAAAGTCCGCGTGGTGACTAACTACGATCATTTTACCATTTTGCCCGAGCTGGTCGATGTCTATCGCTCGATGGTGCGAGAGATCGTCAGTACTTACACGGTCGATGTGACCCGCTATACCACCAGCGCCTTTCTGCGGTTCCTGCTGCGCCGGGCCGAGAGGCGACAGCGGCTGTCGGCTCAGCTGTTCAAATACCTGACCGGGTAGTAAAAATGACCTAAACGGGCAGCTATTCTTTACCCATGTGCCTGTTGACCCCCGCTTCTTTTATTAATAGACTGTAACAAAGCTATATGGAGCTAAGTTTGCTGCTCCTCCACATCCCCATCTAACTCAGCCTTTATCTCGCCTTATTCACTTATACGGTCTCATCGCCGACGACAGCCGGATATGCCGCCATCTCAAGCAAGCTGGCTTCACAACGTCTATTCGCTTAGAAGCTGCTTTAAAAGATTGGTTCAGTCTAAAAATGGCCTAATACCGGGCTGATATGAGACTTTTTCGACCTCGTTTTAGGTAAAAAGACTGAACCAATCTTAGCCGGTGGGGCTTTTAAAACAGCCTCTTAGACAACAACCCCCCTATTTATACTCAAAACAAAGAAGTATCGAGTCTAAACAAAGGAGTTACAAATTGAAAGCTGCAGTCGTTCATCAATTCAAAAAGTCATTGGTAATCGAGGATATCCCCAAGCCTGAACCGGGACCGGGCGAGATTGTCTTTAAGACGGAAGCCTCCGGCCTGTGTCACACCGATATCCACGCCGCTCACGGCGACTGGCCGGTCAAACCCAAGCTGCCCTTTATTCCCGGCCACGAGGGGGTGGGCATTGTCGAAATGGTTGGCCGAGGCGTGACAAATGTCAAAGAAGGGGATCGCGTCGCCTTTCCCTGGCTGGCTTACGCGTGTGGCGAGTGCGAACATTGCGCCAACGGCTGGGAGACGCTGTGTGAGAATCAGCTCAACGCCGGTTATTCCGTTGACGGCGGCTACGCCGAATACGTCAAAGCGTTTGCCAAGTATGTCGGTCGAATTCCGGATAAGGTCAGCCCCTTTGATGCGGCTCCCCTAACCTGCGCCGGGGTAACCACCTACAAAGCCGTCAAAGTATCGGGCGCGCGCCCTTCGGATTTGGTGGCGATTTTTGGTGTGGGGGGCTTGGGGCATCTGGCGTTGCAGTATGCCAAGATTGCCGGGGCTGCTGTAGTAGCGGTTGATCTGTTGGACGATAAACTGGAGATGGCCAAAGAACTGGGCGCTGATTACGTGGTCAATGCCCGGCATCAGGACCCGATTGAAGAAATCAAGAAACTGGGTGGGGCGGATGCCGCCATCGTTCTGGCTGTTGCGCCCAAGGCCTTTGAGCAAGCTTACGGCTCGCTGCGGCGTGGGGGAACGGTCGTGTTTGTGGCTTTACCGGCTGATAACTACATTCAGGTGCCGATTTTTGAGACCGTCTTGAATGGGATTAACATCGCGGGTTCCATTGTCGGTACTCGGGTCGATTTGCAAGAAACCTTTGAACTTCACGCTATGGGTAAGACCAGGGTTTTGTACGAAACCCGAAAAATCGAACAAGTTAACGAAGCCATTGACGAAGTTCTACAGGCGCGCAACCATTCGCCCCGGCTGGTTTTTGATTTCAGTTAGCGCCTGCTCTAACTGAATTCCCGGCAACATAGAGACAGAGGCAACTCACAAATGAGTCAAGCATCATTGTTAGATCTTAAAATTACCATTAAGGCGGAAGACGAACTCTTAAACAAAATCTATGATCAACTGGCTTGTTTCGGCAGTGATATGTCCGAAGTGGATAACGTCCTATCAGGCGCACTTAAGCAACATATGGCTGGGCTGGGACTAGCCGGAGATTTTGAGGTTGAGTTTCAGTGTGGTGAGGTTCAGAAGACGTGGCAAGGTAGTGGGCTGAATGCTCAAGAGTGGCTGGAGACCCATGTCCCACCTGAGGATTTGACCGAGCCTCAGGCGGCTACGCCTGAAGCGTTTGCGGATTAAGTTTGTAGGCCCGGCGTAACCTTAACCGATGAAACTATGGGCGTGCGGCATTCAAGCCGACACGCCCATCTTTAGGTTTAACGTCTCACTTACTTAAGAATGAACGGTAGATAGATGGTTGAGCTATCATCAGTGGCGCCGGTGCTGATGTCATCCAGATCGTGAACGGCGTCGCCATCATCTTCGTTATCGGCGTTATCGACAGTGACATCTTCCTCTTCGGGGTCATCCACCTGGTCCGGGTCGTCTTGAACTGCGGTAGACAGGCTGCCCGCCTCTAACAGGTCTGCTTCCGTTACCGTCGTTGGGCCGACTGGCGGCGCGATGGCGAAGGCATCGATCGTCTCGCCGGTGAACCCATGCGCCGACCCATCCCAGTAGAAGCTGAAGGTACAACGGGTGCGCACCCCCAACAACTCAGGATGGCAGATGAAGATATCCGCTCCGTCGCCGCTGAAGCCATCGACCGAGAAGTCCCCTTTGGTAGTCAGGTAGATGTCGTTGTTGGTGGGGTCAATCCAGGCGCCACGGATATCCTCTGAGAAGCGGCGCAAGCCGATATCGGAACCATCGAAATACCGCTCCCAGACGCCACTGGTATTTTCACCCAGATGGGTGGCCTTGAAGCGGATCAAATCCTCATCGCGTCCGCCAATCCAGGGGACGGCGAAGGGACCGATCGTGCTGATGACCAGGTCACCCTCAGGGGTAAAGGAGATACTATCGATATCTTCGGACGCCCGGGTCAGCCCCACATCGGAGCCGTCGAAGTACCACTCAAAGCGGCCGGCGGTATGATACCCCAACGCGGTCGGGATAAAGCGGACAATGTCCGAGTCATCCACCCACCCTAAGCCCGGCAGAGACTTAGGCCGGTCCAGGCTGAGCAGGATACTCCCATCATCCAGCAGGAAGAAGGCCACCAGGTCGGTACCGGTCAACCCCACATCCGAGCCATCGAAATATTTGCTCCAGGTGTCGGTGTTGGGGTCGTAGGCCAGGATGTCCTCATCGGCAAAGCTGAGACCGTTGATCCGGCCGTTTCGCTCGGAACTGACATAGATAACCGATTTGGTCGGTGGCGCGGCATCAGCGGTGGTAATGGCTATCGCCGCCTGGCCGCTGCCTGAAGCGTGGCTGAAGCGGGCCGTATTGGTGATGGTCAGTCCGGCCGGTACGTCGTCGGCCACCGTCGCCGGGATGGTAAAGGTCACCCGCTTATTGGCCGGAATATCAACGGTCTGGTTCAGGTCGGCGCCGTTGATGTAGACCGGCAGGTTGTCGCTAACCACCACGCCGAAGGCATCGCCGCCGCTGTTGGCCACCTCAATGGTGTACATGAGGGCCTCGCCGGGTTGAACGGGAAAGTGGGTTACTTGAACTGACTTAGTGATGGTCAACTTACTGACCGGCTGCCGGCGGGTGTTGGTCATGGTACAGGTGATCTCGTCATTGGCATTGACCGTGACCCGACCATCGGTGCTGGCCACCGGCTGGCCCTGCTTGTTGGCACAGGCCAGGCTGGCGTCGTAGTCGTTCAGGCTGGTCTTGTAACCGGCGGCCTCGCTGACGGTGTGGCTGCCGGGAGAGA
>JAGRCC010000458.1 GCA_020433785.1 Anaerolineae bacterium | reverse complement strand
AGCCCATGTCGCACATGCGATCGGCTTCATCCAGTACCAGCACCTCTACGCGTGATAGATCGATATCGCCATCGTGGACCAGATCGAGCAGACGTCCGGGGCAGGCAATGACGATCTCGGCGCCTCGCCGCAGTTCGGCCACCTGGGGCGTTTTGCCCACGCCGCCGTAGATGGCGACGCTGCGCACCTTGGTTTTTTGGCCCAACTCAACACTGACTTGATAAATCTGCTCGGCCAGCTCGCGGGTGGGCGCGACGATCAGCGCGCGCACCTGGCGCAGCGGTCCGGTGGTTAACCGTTGGAGAATAGGCAGGGTGAAGGCGGCGGTTTTGCCGGTGCCGGTCTGGGCTAGGCCCATCACATCGCGCCCCGCCAGCACCATCGGAATGGCCTGCTGCTGAATCGGGGTGGGGGTGGTGTACCCCACGGCTTGAATACCGGCTTTAATACGCCGGTCGAACGAAAATTGGTCAAAATTCACTAAAAATACTCCTTGACTGTGTGAGCCAAGTCGCACTCTTAGCCCGGTTGTGTCTGGTAATGGGTTTCGCAAATAATACAAACCTCTATTATAGCCGGGGGAGAGCGGTTATGCTAATTTCAAGCCAGGCTGCCGGGCGGGGAGATGAGGCGATAGGGAGATTAGCCGATTACCTCCCATCTCCCTATCGCTTGATCGCTATTCTATTTAACGGCTGATCCGACGACCATTCGCTTTTTCTTGAAGCGGCCGGTCAACCGCAAGCCGTCGCGAATATTCAGCCCCATTAAGATGAGGTTTATCGCCCCGGCCAGCAGCTCGATGCTTTGAAGGGTATAAAAGACGGCATCGAACGAGCCGGAAGCGGCCAGGTTGTTCAAGATAATGGCGCAAGGGACCAGAATAAGCAGGCCATTGGCGGCGATAATGGCCATCCGTCGCATTTTGGTTTTGATTAAGCGGCCCTGCCGCGCGCCGGTTACGGCTCGACCGGATAGGCCGGTGACTATCATGGCCGGGACCAAAATAAAAAGGCCATAGACGATCATCTGTTTAACCGCAGCCACCGCTGCAACATCACCAAAAAGCTCTACGGTGACTGTTGATAAAAAGAAAGTCGCAATTATGAGCGTGGCTAAGAAGCCCGCCGCGGCGTGGATAAATGTTTTCATCATCAAAGCTCCCTGTAATAAAGTTCGTCGTGATCGCTTTCGTAATGCCTCAGCCCTAAAGGGCTTACCATGAACCAAAATGAGGTTTTTATTTTCGTTGTCGCCCCTATTGGGATTGGGCGCTCATGTTAAAATGGTAGTTGTTATGTACATAGTTGTTATAACAACTGTAAAGTAAAAAATTTTTAAGTGAAATTGCCGTAAATGACCTTGAGGGTTTGGTTCAAGCGAGCTATATCTTCATTGGTCAAATTTTTTTGACCCCTTTCCAAAACGGCTTCAGCCAGCGGGACTAGCTGATCTTGCAAGGCCCGTCCCTGTTCAGTGAGATGAATTTTGTAGGCGCGCCGGTCATTTTCATCCGGCTGGCGGTAAACCAACTCTCTCCTTTCTAAAACGTCTAACATCCGCGTTACATTGGGTTTGTCTTTGAAGGTCCGTTCGGCCAGTTCAACCTGCGTCAAGCCGTCCTGTTCCCATAACCGGTTCAAAATGGCCCACTGTTCCGGCGTGACTTGGTGACCATGCGATTTGAACACCTGGTGGAGTTCGCGCTTGAGTAGCAGGGCGAGATTATTAATTAAATATCCGAATGAGTCATCAAGGCTAAAGTGGGTCATTTTTACCACGGTATAATATAGTTGTTATAACAACTATATTATACCGGATTTTTGTTGATGTCAAGCCCCAATTGCGTTACAGTCAGCAATTCTCTAATGCCGCTTCGGCTGCTTGGGAGAGGCTGGGGCTTAAATTGCCATAAGGATGAATCGTCTCGGCTAAATCAGTGAGAGTGGCACCCATTTCGATGGCCAACGCCGCTTCGCCGATCAGCTCTCCGGCGTGCGGGCAAACCAATGTCACTCCGAGTAGGAGTTGGCTTTCTTGTTCGGCCACAATCAGGGCCAATCCGTCCGGTGAGCCGAACATCAACGGAATTGAGTCGGCGTCGATAGGCAGTTGGGTAGCGATGACCTTGTAGCCCAACGTCTTAGCCTGGGCGGCGGTCAGGCCGACCGACGCCAC
>JAGRCC010000457.1 GCA_020433785.1 Anaerolineae bacterium | reverse complement strand
TCTCGTCCATGTGGGCGGCCAGCATAATTTTGAGGCCCTCGCCGGTGCCCTTTTTAACCGCATGCAAATTACCCAGCGGATCGACTTCGACCGAGTCAGCCACATTTGAAATTTGCTCTCGAATAATATCACGCACCGCCTGTTCATAGCCCGGCGGGCCGTAGGCTTCGGTCAAGGCTTTAATAAGATCTTTCATGTCAACTCCAAGGTCTAGTCTTCCAGTTCCAGTCTGGTCCGCACAAAGTCGCGGACTGTGGTCATCACCTCAACCGCCCCAGTCGCTTCCTCAAGTGAAGCAAACCGGCCCGGATAACGGGTTTCGACGCTGTAGCTATTTAAGGCTTGCATCGCGGCGCTGATTTTTGAAAATTCTGCATCAATCTGCCGGCACAGCCTTAATAACTCAACCAAATCATGAGTGCGTTGAAACTCAACTCTGTGGTGAGTAAGATAAGCTTTCACATATTTTTCGGCACACTGCTGGGTGTGAAAACAAATGGCGTCTGCCATACCCTCGCGCTGTAAATTGAGCAGGCTAGTCGCCGCCAAAAAGTCACCTTCGGCTTTTTGAACCCACTCTTGGATGTAACGATTTGATTTGGCATCTGGTTCTGTCATGTCGATATCCTGTAGCAGAGCGTATCCTGTTTTTTCGTAAAGAATTTTGCCGTTAGCCACAATATTACGCAGAAAAGAGTCGCCGGCTCTGACTCGATCGGTTATCTCGCGCGGTGTTCGGACTAAAATATCCAGGCCAAATGGAGCCTGAAACGACAACGCCATTTCCCTTTGCGTTTGTCTGGGATCGTCAGCATCCAAGATAACTAACAAATCAACATCACTACCTGGCTGAGGTTGTCCGGCAGCGTAGGAACCAAAAAGAATAACTTGCTCCGGTTCAAAGCTCTGAACAACATAGTCTACAACCGCCTGAATCGCTTCTGCTGGAATCTGATCCCGCTCATTAACATTTGGGACACTAATTTTCAGATCTTTTAACAATTTCAACCTTCTTTAGCCGGTAATTTTTGTAATACCGCTGTCATCAACTTTACCGTATTCCAGAAATCGGTCAAATCTAAAACGGCAGCCGGCGCGTGAATGTAGCGGGCCGGGACGCTGACCACCGCCGATGGCACGCCTTCGCGGATGGTGTGGACCGCGCCGGCATCCGTACCGCCGATGCCAGGCCGTTTGAACTGATACGGCAGCCCCTCAGCCTCGGCTGTTTCGATCAGTAAATCGACCAGCGTACGGTCGGCAATGAAGGAGCGATCCATGACCGTGATGGCCGGGCCATCGCCCAAACGCGGAAACCCCTCATCAGCCTCGTCACTCTGGCGCGGTAGATCATCGGCGGCGGTACACTCCAGAATAAAGGCCAAATCAGGCTCGACGGCGTAGGCCGCCACTTTCGCCCCACGCGAGCCAATCTCCTCCTGAACCGTAAAAACAGCCACCAAATCGACCGGATAATCGCCTTTTAGCAGTTCGACCAGCACCGCACAACCGGCTCGATCATCAAAGGCTTTGCCCTTGACCTGCCCGGCATGCGGCGAGACAGCATCAGGCTGACCGCCCAGATAACCAAACTGCGTGGCAAAGGTGGCGAAATCGCCGGCTTTAACCCGGGTTGAATCGCTGTTCGCGCCGATATCGATGGTCATCGAGTCGATGCTGCCGACCGTGTGGCGCTCGCCCCGCTTCACCAAATGCACCGGCTTGAGACCGATTACCCCCGGCACCTTATCTGAGCCAACGACAACGGCTTTGCCCAGCAAAATGCGGCGATCAAAACCACCCACCGGCTTGAATTTCAACAAGCCGCTGCTCTTAACTTCCGAGATAATAAAACCCACTTCGTCCATGTGGGCCGTGACCATCACTTTGAGCGGCGACGCCTCAGTCTCAATCCGGCGGCGGCGCGTCACAAACAAGTTGCCTATCGTATCAATGCGCCACGAATCGACGTAATCTTTTACCGCCTCTACAATAATTTTGCGTACCTCGCCTTCAACACTCGACACACCAAAGGCGTTAGACAGTTCTTCCAAAATCATAGATTAATCCTGCGAAATTTGATCCGTAGAACGGGGGACGTAGGGCGTAAACCTAAGCCCCATTTCTAACCTCTACTTCCCGATTCATTAACTCCAACTCATTAACGCTCTAACTCCAAAAACTCCCTAACTCTAAAAACTCGTTAACTCCCCAGTTCCACGCGAAAGCACAAATTGCCAATACCGATCAAATCATGATCGGCCAGTGACGTAGGTTTAGAAACGGGCAATTCATTAAGGGTGGTGCCATTTTTACTACCTAAATCCTCAATCCACCACACGCCATTTTCGCGGCTGATGCGCGCGTGCCGGCTCGAGGCCAGTGAGTCGCTTAAAACAATGGTATTATCGGGATCGCGTCCTAGATAAGTAACCGGCTGGAGGGGTAAGGTATCGCCCTTGGTCAACGAACTATCTTCGGCCGGCGCTACCACCCGCAGGTAGTGAAGCGGCTGCATTCGGGCGGCGGCGAGTCGTTCGGCGCTCTTTAGGTCGTACCAGATGATATAAAAAGCCACGCCTAAAAAACTATAAAGAATAACAGCAGCCAGGATGCGAAGACCCAATAAGATCCAATCCAGACTCACGATTCGACCCTATTCTACGGATTATCCTGCACAACAATATGCAAGACGGTACTGCCAAAGGTGAGAACATCGCCGTGCTTGAGGGCACCCTGGGTCGCGGCTTCGGCATTGACGGTGGTGCGGGGATCTAAACGAAGAGTCTTGTCCTGTTCGCCGACCACTTCCGGCGGGACCGGCGGATAGAGATGGTAACCACCATTACGCCAGCGAAGTTGAGCATGATAGCGCGATACGGTTTGATCGGTCAATATAATATCATTATCCAGGGCGCGCCCTATTCTAAGCACCGGCTCACCTAACGAGACCACGTTATCTTCAAATTGCAGCAGCCAGTGACCGGCGTTGGTGGTCGACACAAAAAAAGCCTCTTTCGTTTTGGTCCGGTGCTTGCTGCCATTGCCGTTAACATAACGCGTTTTAACCTTGACCTTGCCCGGCCGCACCCCGTCAGACGGTTCGAGCGTTACATGAATCGGTCCGGCCGGTTGATAATCGGCTTCTTGGATCAACCAGGTCAAGTAATTACGGAGGCGAGTCGCCTCAGCTTCAACGCTCGATCCGGCCACCAATTGATTGTAATCACCCGGATTTAAGATCACGCCGTAAAAATTGGGAATGTGGTCAGCCTCGCTTTGACCCGTTTCCGGCGGCTCACTTTCAATGGCGATGGCCAGGTAGCGGGCTAAATCGGCCGGATGGAGTTGGGTGTGGAAGAGACGCGAGAACGCCCCTTCGATCAGGCGTTGGGCAATCGTTTCCAGTCGATCAAATTGATTCATACTGGTCATTATAACCTAGCCTCTAATTTTTAAGAAAAGCGACACGAGAAATTGTTAGAGTGAAGCTAATTGACAAGTTATTTAAGATGGATTATAACAAACAGAGACCTGATGAATAAAACATCAACTCTATATGAAAAGACCACTTTAATGACTCATCATCTGACCATCATTGGCGGTGGCTTAGCCGGCACTGAGGCGGCCTGGCAAGCCGCCCAGCGAGGCATAACCGTTTCTCTATACGAAATGCGACCGTTACGACCAACCCCGGCTCACGTCAGCGACCGGCTGGCCGAACTGGTTTGCAGCAACTCCCTCGGCAGCGATCTACCCGACCGCGCTCCCGGCCTGCTTAAAACGGAAATCCGGCGGCTCGACTCGCTGATTATGCAAGCCGCTGAACATTCGGCTGTGCCGGCCGGCGGGGCGCTGGCCGTTGATCGCGAACAATTTGCGGCCGAGGTGACCCGGCGCATTGAAAGTCACCCGCTCATTGAGCTTTGCCGCCAGGAAGTGACCCACATCCCCGATACACCCACAATCGTCGCCACCGGGCCGCTAACCTCTGACGCATTAGCCGCCGCCTTAGCCGATCTTTCCGGCAAAGAGTATCTCTACTTTTACGACGCCATTTCACCTATCGTTGAAGCCGACTCGATCAATATGGACATCGCCTTCCGGGCCAGCCGCTATGATCGGGGCGACCAGGCTGAGGGCGATTACATCAACTGCCCCTTCTCTGAGTCAGAGTACACCGCCTTCATCACCGCGCTGCGCGAGGCGGAAAAAATTCAATTAAAACAGTTTGAAGCCGAAGACGAGCACTTTTTTGAAATGTGCCTGCCCGTCGAAGAGTTAGCCCGGCGCGGCGACAAAGCACTGGCTTTTGGCCCCATGCGCCCGGTCGGCTTGAGCGATCCGCGCACCGGCCGGCGGCCCTACGCCATTTTGCAGCTGCGGCAAGATAATCTGGCCGGCACGCTCTACAATATGGTCGGCTTCCAGACCAATCTAAAGTGGGGCGAGCAGCGCCGCGTTTTTCGTATGATCCCCGGTTTGGAAAACGCCGAATTTATGCGATACGGGATGATGCACCGCAACACCTATATCAACTCGCCGATGCTGTTAGAGCCGACCATGCAGTGGCACAACCGACCCGATCTATTCTTCGCCGGGCAGATTACCGGCGTCGAAGGGTACATTGGCAACGCGGCTACCGGCTTGCTGGCGGGCCTTAATGCGGCCAGATGGCTGCAAGGTCAGCCGCCGGTAACGCTGCCGGAAACCACCATGCTCGGCGCGCTGTGTCATTACGTGACACACGCCGAACCGAAAGATTTCCAGCCGATGAAGGCCAATTTTGGCCTGATGCCGCCTTTGGCCAAGAAAATTCGTAACAAAAAAGATCGGTATCAAGCTTACGCCGACCGCGCTCTCGATGATTTGGATGCCGTCATCGACCAATACGGGTTAAAAGTAGTCGAGCCGGCTCCGATTCGATAAATTTTGTAAGGGCTCAGCAATCAGCTTTCGGCCGTCGGCTTTAGTTTAAAGATTACATTTGGATACGCTGAGCGGCTCTATCACCAAGCGTTGCCCGAATTAGGAAAAAGCTGATAGCTGACGGCTAAGCGCTAACCGCTTATGGCAACACCAGCACCCCCGGAGATAGATTGTGCAAAATAAACGGCTGGCTGAATGGTTGGAAGAACACGCTAAAATGTTGGGTACGACCGAGTATCAGCAGGATAGTACCTTTCACATTGCCCTGTACGAATGTATCATCGATATGGCCATGCATGGCGAAACGCGCATGATCGACTCGCTGATAGAGAGTACAGCGGCCTACGCGGTCGCCACCGAACGGGAATTAACCGATCTGTTAGGCGTGCCGGAATTAATGCGCGAGCGCATCTGGCAGCGCATCGGCGAAGAAGTCGATCCGGAACCGGCGTATGCCATGTTTTCGGCGGTGGACGTGATTTTTGTCCACATTATCAAAGTTATGATTGACGAATACTTGGCCGCGTTTCGGCAAGCCCAGGCCGCCCGAGCCGCCGAAATCTCCCGCCTCTACACCGAATCTGAGCGCAAGGTTATGGCCTACGCCACCGAAGTAGCCCGCGCCAACCGGGAGCTAGCTCGCCTGGAACAAGCCAAAACCGATTTCATCAGCATCGCCGCCCATGAACTTAAGACACCACTGACGCTCATTCAGGGTTATGTCAATATTTTGCGCGATATGCAAACCGACAGCAAGTTAAAATCGCTCACCGAAGGGATCGGCCGGGGAGCGGACCGGATGAACAACATTATCGAGGATATGCTCGATCTGTCGGCGATGGATATGCGGCAGTTGGGGCTGGTCCTGGAAAAAGTTAATCTTCAGCGCGCCGTCGAGTTGGTGGTCACCCAAATGGAAAGCGCCTTGTTCGAACGCAAGCAGACCATTGAGATATCCGACCTCGATCAACTCCCCCCCATCGAAGCCGACGCCCGCCGACTGCATCAAATCTTCCGGCAACTTGTCGGCAACGCCATCAAATACACCCCGGACGGCGGGCACATTAAAATTTCGGGCCGGCCGTTCGAGTCAAAACCCATCAAACGGCAGTGGATCGAACTCACCATCGAAGATAACGGGGTGGGCATTGCCCCCGAAGACAAAGAAAAAATCTTCGAAAAATTCTATCGCGCCGCTAAATCCTCACTGCACTCGACCGGTCAAACCAAATTTATGGGGGCCGGCCCCGGGCTGGGGCTGGCGATTGTCAGGGGGCTGCTCCACGCCCACGGTGGCCAGATTACAGCCGACAGCCCCGGCTTCGATCCCAAAAATTTCCCCGGCAGCGTCTTTACCGTGACGCTGCCCGTTAAAGCTAACCCGGCCAAAGATGTTCACATCCAGTGGCTTAACCCGGATGAAGCGCCCCCATCGCACGATGTGCCTTCACCCCCGGCATCCAAGGAGACAGAAAAAATTATATGAAACCAGCTCAGCGTGTCCGAAATCTCCCGCCGATCTTTTTTGCCGCGCTCAGCAAACGTATTGCCGAACTCCGGGCCCAAGGCGTCGATGTCATTTCGCTCGATGCCGGCAGCCCTGACCTGCCGCCCGATCCCCGCATTATCGATGCGCTGAAACACAGCGCCGGCGACCCCACCCAGCACGGTTACGGCGGCTATGCCGGCCAACCTTACCTGCGCCGGGCCATTAGCGAATATTACGGCCGCCGCTTTGGCGTTGAACTGGATAACAACGAACTGCTGCCGCTGCTTGGTTCCAAGGAAGGGTTGGCCAATATCCACCTGGCCTGGCTTGATCCGGGTGACTTGTCGCTGGTGCCTGACCCGTGCTACTCGAGCTATCTCTACGCTCCGCTCCTGGCCGGCGGTCGGGTGGAGACATTCGACCTGCTGCCCGAACGCGGCTGGCTGCCCAACCTGGCCGATATTCCGACCGCTTTGGCTCAAGATGCTCGCATGCTATGGCTCAACTACCCCAATAATCCAACCGGCGGGGTAGCTACCCTTGAATTTTTTGCTGAAGCAGTTGATTTTTGCCGCCAATTCGACATTCTACTCTGTCACGATGCACCTTATGCTGACTTGACCTATGACGGCTACGTTGCGCCCAGTGTATTACAAATACCCGAGGCCAAAACAGTAGCTATCGAATTCAACTCGCTGTCAAAAACGTACAGTCTGGCCGGCTGGCGGGTAGGTATGGCTGTCGGCTGGGCGGTAGCGATTGAAGCCTTGGCCGCGATCAAAACCCAAATCGATTCGGGGCCAGCCAAACCGATCCAAGTGATGGCGGCGGACGCACTAACCGGCGATCAAAGTTGGCTGGAGCCGCGTAACGCCATCTATCAAGCGCGTCGCGATCTCTGCCTGGCGACATTCCGCCGGCTGGGGCTTGAAACGACTTACCCTAAAGGCGGCATCTACATTTGGTTCCGCAATCCGTCCGGCTACAGTTCGATGGATTTTCATACGCGCCTGTTGGAAGAAGCGCACGTGGCCCTCACCCCCGGCTCCATCTACGGCCGCAACGGCGAAGGCTGGACGCGCCTGTCTCTCATTGGTGATACGGCCCGGCTCGAGACGGCGCTGACGCGAATTAATCAAATGATGAATAATAAATGAACGATGAATGATGAACGATGAATGATGAATTTTTGATTATTTATGACTCATCATTCATCATTCATTATTCATCATTTTCCTATGATCACTTCGACTAAAAATTCACGTATTATCGACGTTAGAAAATTAGGCCAGCGCAAGCACCGGGTCCGTCAAAATCGTTTTATGGTGGAGGGGTTGCAACTGCTGGGTATGGCCGTGCAAGCCATGTCGACTCCCGGCGGACGTGATAAAATTGTTCCCCATGAAGTTTTCTATAGCGAGACACTCTTCACCGGCCCAACCGCTCCTCGTATCCTCGATCAACTGATCGAAGCCGGCGCAGAAGCCATTGCCGTCGATGCCCGGGTTCTTAACACCATCTCCGACCGCGATACCTCGCAAGGCATTGTCGCTACCTTCGCCCTCGAAGAATTGGAACTTTCACCCAGCCAATTACAAAAAACAATGACTTCAACTCCTAACTTCTCCAACTCCTCATTTCCCCAACTCATTCTTATTCTCGACAAACTCCAAGACCCCGGCAACCTCGGTACGCTGATCCGGACCGCCGACTCTGTCGCCGTGACAGCTGTGGTAATGCTGGAACCCTCTGTCGATCCGTTCGATCCCAAAACAGTACGCAGCACGATGGGGTCGATTTTTACCGTGCCGTTTATCCGCACCAGCCGTATTGAAGCTACCTTGAAGCAGCTATCGCAGGCTGGTTATCGGATAATAGGAGCCGATGCCGGTCGGGGAATGACCGTCTGGCAAAGCGGCGAGCTGGCCGGAGCGGTCGGATTGATTCTGGGCAATGAAGCGCGCGGCTTGAGCCCGGAGTTGCATTCGACAATCGATGCCTACGTCAGTCTGCCGCTATTCGGCCAGGCGGAAAGCTTAAATGTCGCGGTCGCCGGCGGGGTATTGATGTATGAATGGGTGAGGCTCAATAAACAGAATCGCTGATGTTATATTTGAGGCAATTACCCCCATATTTGAATATTGAAGATTAGGAAATTACTTACTCGTAGTAAACCTATGCGGAAGGGCTGGAGCAAATCTCTTTTCACTAAAACCGCTATAATGTATTGATCTTATATATACAATTCGTTATAATTACGAACTAATGAAAATTGAGTATACACTCTACCACGTTCACTTTGAGTGGGATAGTCAAAAGGCTTCGACTAACATCTATAAACATGGTATTACTTTTGAGACAGCCTGTGAGGTTTTCCACGACCCTTTCGTGCAGATGGTAGATGAAGAAGTTGTCGATAACGAAATACGAGAGGCTGTTGTTGGAATGACAGTGGATTGGCGTTTAGTCTATGTAGTCTATGTTTTTCGGAAGGAAGTTATCAGAATTATTTCGGCCAGATTAGTAACAAAGGCAGAGAGAAATCGCTATGAAGAACAATGATTTGCGAGAACGTTTACGAAAAGACCGTCCTATGACAATGATTAGCCTGCGAATACCAGAGGATGTCTTAGAGGATTTAAAGCTCGTAGCACCTCGGCTGGGCTTCTCAGGGTATCAACCATTGATCCGGGCGTATATAGGACAGGGATTACGAGCAGATTTGGCGAAACTGGAAGAAGATACAGAACTTATGCAGTTAATTGAAAGCTTGCGCAAACATGGGGTAAAAGACGATATTATCGCATCGGCGATGGCCGAAATAGAAGCGATGAAAAAAGCGGCATAGGTTGCACGGTGAGAAGTTTTCCACCCCTGATAATCTGCTCGTTGATAGATCAGTAATACACTAAATTCAAAAGGACTGACAACGGATGAGTCTAGAATTAAAATCCAGTTTTGCCACATCGCCGGTGTATGTTGGCGGCGC
>JAGRCC010000006.1 GCA_020433785.1 Anaerolineae bacterium | reverse complement strand
TTCGGGCCAGAGCCAGAAGCTGACGTTTTGGGCGGCGAGAGCACGGTCGAGAAAGTGGATGGCGGATAGAAGAAACAGGGGGGCCAGGGTGACGGCGTGAAAGTCGAACAGGGTGACGGATTGGGTAGCCGGGAGTAAGAAATAGGCCAGGACCACAGCCAGGGCGACCCACTCACTTTGCAATCGACGCCGAGCCAGAGCGAACATCGGTACGGCTGCCAGCGTCAGCGCCCCGGCTTGCAACCAAAATAAGGTGCGCGGATCGGGCAGCAGGGCGTAGAGGGGGGCGATCAGGAACAGAATCGGCTCGACGTGGGTGGCCCACCGTAACGGGCCGTTGTCCTCGATGGTCGAGACGGCGAAGCCGCGCCCGTGATTATAGTTCCAGAGAGGTTGGGTGTAGACGCCGGTATCAAAGACTCCGGTTTCGAAGGCGAGATGGCGCTGACTGGCGTATAGACCGGTAAAGATGAAGTAGGTGAGCATGAGCAGAACGAGTAGAAGACGGGGAAGTGGGAATGATGAATGATGAATGATGAATGATGAATGTTTTTGCGATGGTGGCGAGGGCATTATTTTACTCGAAGAAGCGAATTAAGCATGGTAACCTATTATAAACTGCATCGTCATACCCTCTCGATAAATTTACGCTTATTGAGATTATGATGGTTCGCTCGGAAAAGGCAAGTCCACTATTGAACCGTTAACCCCGGCAGTAAACATGCGTCTGATTGACAGTCGGGACTCTCCACCGGCAGGCGCTGGCCGGTGTTGGAATTGTAGAGACCGATGGCAATTTGATAGTCGCCAGGAGGCGCGTCACTCGCCAGGGCAACTGCATAGTCGTCAGTGATGTATTCGCCGGGCAGCCAGCCGGTGGTGGGAAATTGGCCGCCGCCGGGAATTTGATCGACCTGGCCGTGCAGCAGGCCATCCGGGCCGATGAGTTGGACGAAGACTTTGTAATCTTCGGCGAATTCGGATTCGGCCTGCCAGTAGAGTCGGGCGCTGAGCGTGTCGCCGGGCGAGAGAGTGTTGGCCGCTGCGTCGAGGCCGACCAATTCGGCTTGATCGCCGTAGTTGGCTTTAATTTCGACCTGCGGCTGCGGCGGCTCGAAATTGCGGGCCCAGCCTTCAACCCGGAAGTCGCCGAGGGGCAGTCGGGCGATTTCTTCAGTCGGGCCGCTGAGGCTGAGGCTAAGTTTGTGAATGCCCGGCTCGAAACTGGGCGGAATGCGCGCTTTGAGCCAGCCGCGCAAAATCTCACCGGTTTGCCACTGCGAGGTCGGATAGCCAGGGCCGGCCAGGTCGACGGGCTCGGAGATGGCGAATTCGTTTTTGCCTTCCTCCGGTTTGGCGATGAACTGCATGGTTATATCGTCGGTGAGCTTATCACCGGACAATTGCCAAATGACGGACGCGCCAACTTCCTGGCCGGCGCGAACGGTGTCGCCGGGCAGCGTTTCAAAGCCAACCAAGGTCAGCCCCGGCAGCAACTCCTGTTGGATAGGCAGCGCCAGTTCAAGGTCATCGGCTGTGACCGGTTTTTGGGCCGGCGTCACCTCGAACTGCGCCAGATCAACCAGCCGATCAGCGCCAGCGACCGGTTGGTCGTCAACACTGATGGGCACGCGATTGAGCGACTCCGCGCCGTAGACGGCCAATCGCAGGTGGTATTGGCCAGGTGGGGTGGCAGGTGGCATTGTGATGAGAAAATAAGTGGCTTCGTTCGCGCCAATGGCCCAATCGCTGCTGCTGACCTGTAAAATATTGCTGATGAGCAGTTTGTCAACCTGAGTCACAAGCTGGCCAGTTTCGTTGTAGACCAGAGCCGATACCTTTAAATTCTCAGCATGGTCGGCAATTTTTTGCCAATCCAGGCGCAGCCACAGTAGATCGTTACTGGCGATCTGAGGTTGATCGACCTGAGCCGTAATACCCGCGTTGCCCAGGGCATAGCCGGTCAGCGCCAGTTGATCGCCAAAAGTGATGCCCGTCGAAGTGAGCGACTCGGCGGTATGGAAATCGGGAGCGGCGATATCGAGCTGGTAGGTGTCTATATCGAAATATTCAAACGTCTTAGTCCCGTCGTAATGGCCATATTTTTCAAGATAGTAGGGGATGACCTCTTTCGGATCGGCTCCGGTGTGTTTGGAGGTTTTCCAGCGCACCACCCGCAGCGTGTTGTGTTCGGCGGCGGCGGCGGTTAGATCATCGGCCACGGTGCGCTCGTCGTCGATGACCCAGTAGTGGGCGGCAGGCGGTTCGGCCAGCTCGGTCAGAAAGTCGGTGGTGAAGTTGCGGAAAACGTCGCCGGCGGCGGTGTTACGCGGCAAAATGAAGGCGACGTCGCGGCTCGGTTCGCTATTTATTTCCTCCGCCATCTCGACGGCGTAGACGTGGTAAGCAGCTTTGGCATCGTTGGTTTGGGGATAAAATACAAAATAGTTGTAGAGCGCCCGGCTGTTGGCTTGCCACAAAAGCCAAATTAATCCGACGGCGATAATTAGACCGGCGGCTCGGGCCACCCAGATGAAGCGGTTCTCGGTGAGGTTCGGCTGGAGCCAGCGCTGACCGGCGGCCCACAGCGACTCAAACAAGGTCACAATAAAGATGGCGGCGAAGACGTAGGTCGGTGTGGTCGCGCCGATGGTGCGCAGGTTGTGGGGGATGATATCGGGTGACAGAATGCTAGGCAAGAGCAACACGCAGAACCAGAGCAGGGTGAACAAATGAGCGGCCTGTCCGCGCCGGATACTTTGCCAGATCGAAATCAAAAAGCCCAGAAAGACCATCAGTCCGACGGTAGGCGGCAAGGTTAATCGCGCCGGAAGCTGGCCGATGAACCAGTTGAGCGAGATGCCGTACCCGCCAAAGTTGCCGACAATACTTCGCCAGAGCAAGCCCCACGGATCGCCCTGATTGATCTGCGGGTTGGTGAAGATCGCCTGGCTGGCGCGAGTTGTGCCCGGTTCGAGTTCGGGCCGGAAGAGCAGCACAAAGACGACGGGCAGCAGCAGCAGAACGGTGGTCAACCCCGTGACGAAGAGACGCCAAAATTGCGTGGTCATATAAGCTTCGGGTGGATTAGCCGGCCATTTGAGCTTTTGCGCCAGTTTGACGATGAGCCACTGGCCGACGAAGAAGCTGGCATAGAAAGGGGGAAAGAAGACCCCTGAAAGATAGATATACATTAACCCGCCCAGGAAGATGCCGCTGGCGATGAAAGGAAAATAAGAGATTAGAGATTGGAGATTGGAGATTGGGAGTTGAGGGCCGGAGATAGCAGAATTGGAGGGCTGAGCGCGGGTGTTGGCGTTGAGGCCGCGCCAGAGGAAGTAGACGGAGGGCAGCATGAGGAACGGGACGCCGATGCCGGCGAAGGCGATGCGGCTGGCGGCGATGTGCCAGAGTGAGACGGCCAGTCCAAGCGTTGACAGCCCGGCCAGCCAGCGAGCACGATTCAGGCCAGTGCTGCGAAAAACTTCGCGGACGGCCCAGTAATTGACAAAAATGCTGACTACGCCGGCCCAGGCGGCCAGGCCGCGGATGGTTTCGATGGATGGGCCAAATAGATAGAACGCTACTGCCGCAAAATAAAAGCCAAGCGCCCCGCCGCCGCCTTGCCCCTCATAAGAATATTTGAAACCTTCGCGCAGGGTGGTCAACGCGCCCACCGCGCCGACTGCCTCATCGGAATTGAAACCGGGGGGAACCTCGCCGATGCGCCAGTAGCGCAGGAAAGTCGCCAGCGCCACAATAGCGATGACCACCAGCCATTCGATGACAAGCGCCCATTTGGAATTAGATTGATTTCCGTTCAAATTACTGCCTCTATAGCAAACCTCAACGCAGACACTAACGAACAAGTAGCCCGCCGGGATAGGGCGGGCTGCGGGGTTGGCTCGATTAAAGTTGGGGAATAATGATAATCAAATTAAAAAGAGTTGGCAAAAACAAGAACCGGCGGCTTTACAGTTACATCAGGCTTTTGCGCCAGGCAGCGATAGCTCGCCAAAGTGACATCAAGATGATGGCCAAAGAGACTAAAAAAACCAGCGGAGCCAGACCGTTACCCAACTGCATAATGAAGGGCAACACCGCGTTCCTGATGGTGGCCGTAATAATGTGACTTTCTAGTTGATCGATATCGGCCCAAAAAGAGGGCAGCGAGTAAAGGATGACAATCAGCGAAACGCCGGCCAGGCCCGCCGACAGCCAGAAGGTCAGTTGGCTGCTCCGTTTAGAAATAAGGGCGATGTACAGATCGTCAACGTGATTGAGCAAGTTGGTCATATTGTTGACGTTGCGCTCGGCATGGGTGAGGAGCGTCGGGACGCTTAGTTGACGCAGGAGGTAGCGGGCTTTATTGGCGGCGTATTCAGCTCGGCTCCAAACTTGAGGGTTACTCAATGTTTGACAAACGCTGACCAGTCGGCTTAGGTTAGCCGCCCGATCTGATAATTGAGTCAGCCCGTCATAATCGATCTGCATCGCTTCGTTTACCACACTCTCGCGGGTTTCTCTGGATGTTTTAACAAAATCGTTGAGCGCCTTGGCGCTGGCTCGCTCCACCAGTTGGGCCAGAACTCGCACTTCGATGATAAACTCTAACATTCGTTCCAACGCTTCCCAATACCATTGATACATTACTTTGCTGGTACTGGTTGGTAGGGTCGAAATAAATAGTTCGTGCTGGCTAAAGTGGCGCGATGGCACGATGAGGGCGGCTCGGGGGGTGAGGAGGCAAAGTTCATCGATCCAGGTCGCCGTGTCATTCTTGAAGACCTGATCGACATAATTCAACCGATGTTTTGGAAACTGGCGGCCGCTGGAGGTGTGTTTTCCGCGAGACGGGCGTAGAACGGCCCCTTCAATGAGTTGGATCAAACTTCGCCGAATTTGCGACGACGATTGAATGTAGTGGGGCGTTACTAACACCTGGGTTGACTCTGGATGTCGATTGGCTGTCGCGGCTTCGTGATCATCGCCGTCTATATCATCGTCGGCTTGATCATCCTGAAGCATGGCCGGCGGAGCTAATAACTCATCAAGGTGGTACACAACGTACGAATCATGCAGCGGGGTCGAAAGGCTAGCCTTGGGATCGTACATATTAATCGTCGGATGATCATTAAGCTCGATGCGCAGCTTGAGCATTTTGACGAATTGGCGGCAAATTTCCATGGCAATCTGCCATTGAACCGGAGCATAACCTAATGTTAACCTCTCGTCTTGACCCGATGTTCCCAACCATTCGAGAAATTTTTGGACCGATTCCCGCTTCTCACGCAGAGTCTCTTCGTCATCGGCATAAAGCTCTTCGATTTTGTCCTGCCATTGGAGCGCGCCGGGGACATCAAAGGAAACCTGCAAGCCAATTATATCTGAGGCAATCCTTAGAAGCGGAGTTGGCTTTTTGTAGGACCGTTTTAAGGTGACCACAAACATTCCCGTCATCGTGGGTCTGATAAAAAAACTCCAACGCTGCCAGACATCCATAAAGAGTTTTTTAAACTGGAGGTTATCAACGGGTAGTTCAGGGAATTCGATTTGCCCTTTGTGCACCCCATAGCACGGGCTGGTGTAATGCTCCAGCATCGACTGGCGAAATACGCCCGTCACAAAACCGACTTCCTCGGTGGACATACGGGCTTCAGCGCCGTTTTCAGAGAAAGGCCCATCAACGGGGTAAAAGGCCTTCTGGCCTTGAACCGATTTAAACCAGGTATGGCGCAATACATCTGCAAACGCGGCTGAACCGCGCACACTTTCGAAGCGTTCACGCTGTTCCGGTACAATAAATCGGTTCATATCCAACACTAAAATTACGATAGAATATCCTTTGGCACTCATTGCCGCTTGCATGATAAGGCCTCCTTTACCAGGCAAAGGTTTAAACAAGGCTATTTATTTTTGAACGTAATCGGCGAATTAAAATTTGACGTTAAAAATTTTAATTTTCCAAACTGACCCCTCTACTAATTGAAAAAATTAGAGTGGTTACCCACGTTATTAGGCGATTTTTTAGAAGATGGAGGGTTATTAAATTGTTAGGTGTATCAAAATTCGATTTTTTCTGAGGTAACTTGACAAAAAATTCAGCTTTAGTTACCATCTTCAACGGAAATTGATTAATACGATTAAAAATTAACTTTTCCGTGGTCAAAAATTTTGGATTTAGATGTATGTGAGAAAAATTTTGGCCAAAGTATAGCATCATGTAGATGTTAGGGGTAAATTTCATCGAAAAATCGGTGAATTTTTTTAGTCTCTGACTTGTTAGGTGGTTGATTTTTACTACAGGTCATCGAAAAATTTTTATAAATCAGTAATTTTGTAAGGGGAGCATCATGATTGAAAAAAAGTTTTTGAAAAGTAAGGCGGTTTGCCAGGCCACGTTCTATTTGCCAGAAAGTATTGAGGCCAAAGAAGCGTGTATTGTTGGCGAATTCAACAACTGGGATGAAAGTGCCAATCCTTTGCGCAAGACCAAGGGGGTATGGAAAACGACGCTTAAGCTTGACTCCGGTAAGGAATACCAGTTTAAATATTTGGTCAACGGCAGTGAATGGCACAACGATGACCAAGCCGATAAATATGTAGCTAACGATATGGCCGGTGAAAACTCGGTTTTGGTTGCCGTCGAAGGCTAATTGAAAAACTTTACTTGGATTGGTCAGAGGCGAAAGCGTCCTATCATTGCCTTCAGATAGGATGCTTTTTTTTATCATTTACAAACTACGAAGCTGAATAAGGAGGAAAGAACTCTCGTGCGCATGGGAATTGATATTGGCGGCACCTTTACCGATTTCGTCTTGTTTGACGAAGCGACTGGAGAG
>JAGRCC010000456.1 GCA_020433785.1 Anaerolineae bacterium | reverse complement strand
TGGCTCATAATCTACATCGACTTACTAATTCAACGGGCTGAAGTGTTGAGACCTCTCTTCAACAACTGTCTAGATTTTACCCCAGCCTTTAAAGTCCGCCAACCTGCTACCTGCCGCTCAGCATTCCAAATATAGGCCCAAGCTGGGTTCAGTTTCCTCGATCTACGAAAGCGCCAGCGCTCGAGTTCGCCATTTGAGCGACTTTCTCAATTAAATAGCTGAAACTACCAATCTATTTCTAAATTCAAGTTGCTGCTATCGGCCGATCCCGTTAGTCCGCCTGGTAATTCTGTGCTAATATGAAGCGATAAAATTAAGAGGGATGGTTTGATTGTTGGATAAATAGATCGTAGTTAGCCCAAGTTGCCGCCATTAGGTCGAACATCATAGTTGAACCGCAAAGACGCAAAGAACTCAAAGGTTTTTTATAAATACTTAGTGAACTTTGCGTCTTTGCGGTGAACCCTACTTTACCTGCTGATAAACAGCAACTTAAGCTCGGTAGCCGGTAACCAACCAACTAACCAACCATCCAACCAACCATCCAACTATCCGTATTGAAGGAGCTAGACAAACATGTCACTAGATTGGTCCTTATCTAAAATATACAATCCCCGACCCGGTTGGTACCGGGGCGAGCTGCACGTCCACACCAGCCATTCCGATGGCGCCCACCCCCCGGCCGACCTGGCCGAATGGGCCAAAGCCGGCGGCCTAGATTTTTTGGCCATCACCGACCACAACCGCGTCGATGCTTTTAGTAAACCCGATCCCGACCCCGAATTCCTGCTTATTCCGGGGATGGAGGTCACCCTCCAAAACGGGCACTTCAATGTCTACGGTCTCCAGGGCAAGTACGACTGGCTGGAAAACATCTGCATTGGGCTGTTCACCGTCAAACTGGCCGGCAAATACCAAACCACCACCGACCTGATGCGCCGGACCGCCGCCCAGGGCCTGCTCAATTCCATTAACCACCCGCTGCGCATTCCATTCGATTGGCGCGATGATGAGACTGAGCTGCAATACGTCCACTGCCTCGAAATCTGGAACAAACCCGATGCCCCCGATACCATCCGCTCGAATCCGCAGGCTATCGCCCTCTGGACCGAGTGGCTCAAGGCCGGCTATCGAACTACGGCCATCGGCGGCAGCGATCACCATAGCCTCAAACTCATGCCCGGCGAACACAAGCTCACTGAACGGCTCGGCTGGCCCCGCAACTATGTCTATGCCGAAAACCTATCCGGCGCGGCCATTTTATCCGCCATGCGCCAGCATCACGTCTACGTCAGTATGGGGCCGGAGATTACGTTCCAGGCCAAATTTGGCGATGAAATATACAATATCGGCGCAGACTTGGGCAGCGTGGCCGGCGAAATTCGTTTCTTGGCCGACATTTTTGATTGTCCGGTTCCCGCCTACGCCCAAATTATTAAAAACGGCACCATCGTGACCGAAGTGGACGTTAAAACCAGGCAGGCCAGCCTTGAATTTTACGATTATCTTCACCCGGCCGACCCGGCCTGGTACCGGCTTGACGTTTACGACCAGACCGGCCTAATGCTGGCTGTTACCAATCCCATCTTTGTCGGCCCGCCGCGACGGCCCACCTTGAAGCGATTTGGCGATTTTATCGATAGGGTCTAAAGCGGCTACAAGCCATGATACGAAACCAGTTGCGCGCCTTGAGCCGCCCACCCTACCCCCATCTCAGACCATACCAACCGCTCGAACTGCGCCTCGCACCAGCTTTCACCCCCCAGCCCCGGTTTATCGAGATGGGCCATCATCTCGGTAACGCCTTCGCCCAGATGATTCACCGCGTTCGGGTCGCCAAAGTCGCGGAAGTGGGTGGGGGTTTGAAACCCATTTTCCGTCAAAATGTGGGCGTGATGGCGA
>JAGRCC010000455.1 GCA_020433785.1 Anaerolineae bacterium | reverse complement strand
ACCGCCAGCAGCACCGCCATAATCAGCAGCAGGACAATGATCACGTTGAAAATGGCTTCCACTTCCGCAATTTCCTCTTCCACCCGCGTTGTCAGGCCGACATCAAAGCCAATCGCTTCGAACCGCTCTTCTAACGCCCGAGAGACTTGGGTTTGATAGGCCAGAGTATGCTGCTCGGTCGTGGCAAATATCCATTCAGCCCGACCGACATTATGGGTCACTGAGGCAAAGTTCTCATAGCTAGTGAACATAGTTGGGGCGGGGACCCCGCCGGTGAAAACGCCCACCACCGTCCAGTCATTATCCCGCCCGTCTATCTTGAGGGTGATCTTATCGCCAACCTTAATATCCGGTTCATTGCGCCGGATAATTGAATTGATGACCACAGCCTGGGTATCTTCCGGGGCCAGCCAGCGACCCTCGATCACGGTGGGGTTGATCAACGTCGTGTCGAGCGGTGGAGCCAGCAAGGTAATACTATCGCTTTCCGACCCATCGGGTCGCTCACGGCGAGTATTGTAGAAAGCCCACGGCTCGGCCTCGACAATACCGGGCACGCCTTGAGTTTCGCGCACGATCCGCTCGATGCGGTAGTCTCGTTCAAACTGTACCGCCACGTCGTAGCGGAAATAGTCCATCCAACCCCGCAGCGTGTCCAACATCGATACCCGCAAGCTGAAGACGGTAATAAAGATGGCCCCGCCCAAAATAAGGGTTAGCAGGGTCAAACTCAAGCGCGTTTTACGCCGGAACGTGTTCCGCAGCGACAGCAGCAGCGGCCGCGACAGTTTGCGCCGCAGTAGGGTATTATTCTGGAGCTTAAGTAACCAGCGGTCGAGCCAGTTCGTGCCGAACCGGCCCCGACCCAAGCCGTATTCGCTGATAGCTTCCCGCACCGTCACCCGGACTCCGGCCATAATCGGATAAAGGGCGGCGATCAACGGGATCAGCAGCCCAACGCCCACTTGAGCCAACAGCACTTCCGTAGGAAGGCGTAAACTGGTCACATCGAAGTTGAGGAAACTGGCAATGAAGCGGCTGAATAAATAGGCTCCCACCATGCCAGTTGGGATAGCCACCAGCAGCGCCAGTAAGCCAAAAATAGCCACGGTGATCAGATACATACTTAAAATTTGTGGAGTTCTGGCCCCCACGGCTTTCATCATCCCAATTTGGCGAGTCTGCTGCGCCACCAACGCTGAAATAGTGTTGATGACCAGAAAACCACTCAACAGCAGGGATAGCACCGCCAGCGCGCCCATCATGACCGAAATCGCCTGAATAAACGGGTCGAGAAACAGATGCTTGCCAGGCGGCGGGACAAAAGCGACGAAAACCATCGCCCCACTGTCTTCAACTTTGTCGCGCACCCGGTTGGTCACTTCTTGAATATGGTCATACTCATCGCGATGGTCGGCCACCACAAAGCGAAGTTCGTTATAATCGCGGGGTTGGTCGAGCCACTCCAAGGTGTCTTCGGTAATATACCCATAACCGACTCCGTCGAACACATACATCTGAGCATTCAGGTCATGAGCCAGCCCGGCGACGCGCATTTCCCGTTCTTTGCCTTCGGCCGTCTTAACCAGCACCATATCACCCACTTTAACATCGAGCAGGCTCAAGGCCGACCGTTCGATCAGAATTTCGTGATCAGGCGGCGGCCAGGCCCCGCTCTCCGGCTCAAACTTGTCGATCTTGATATCGTCAAAATCGGGGATAGCCACCAACCAGGTTTGCCGCCATTCGTCCGGCCCGGTTTGGACTCGTACCGTAACTCGGCGGCGAGCTTCGGCCTCGGCTACCTCGCGCATCCCGTCCACCGCATCAACCACATCCTGATCAAAGGAGTCGAATGTCATCAACGTGGCGCTGGCCGGATTGGTGGCTAAATAAGTGTTCGATAAATCTCGCGACAAAACAATCTGTGAAGTCGCAATTGTCCCTACGGCAAAGACGCCCACTGCAATCGACAGCACCACGATAATGGTTCTATTTTTGTTCAGCCATAGATCGCGAATAACTTTGCGCCATCTGGGTTTGATTAACATTTCGATTAACCTCAGCAAAAGCGGGTGATCTTCCGCTTGATAGGCGTAACATACCGGCCATTTGAGTTAATCACAATTTGGTTGACGGGGATAGCCAAATTTCTGTTATAGTTTCGTTTTGGCCAGCCGAGCCGCGCCATCTGTGATCGATTGAATTTACGTCTTTGTTTTTTTCAAAAAGTCGCAAAGAACGTAAAATAACTCAAATTACTCCTCCGGAATGCTACGATTTCACCCTACATCAACGTAATCCTTCAGAATTTTGATCATTGTCTACAGGTAGTGTACCACAACCCGGTCCGGATATGAACTATGGGAATGTCGAGCTTAAAAACTGGTGTGATGACCAGTAAACCCTTGATTCCAACCGCATTTCAATTGTTTGTTAATGTTTAAGATTTGCTAACTCTCTGAGTTTACCTTTTAATCATAGGGAAACTTGTTCTAAATGTTCAGAAATCATAAATGTAGTATAATGGCGATTTTAGTATAATACTCACTTACCAACCCCGGCTTCAAATAGATAATGTCACGCTCTACGGCTGAATAAACACCTTTTCCGTCTAAAGAAAATTAAATCTGGGTGAATATCGATGGAAAACCTGACTGGAACAACGTTTGGTCAGTATGAAATTATGGAAAAGATTGGGCAGGGTGGAATGGCTCACGTCTTTAAAGCCTATCAATCCAACCTGGATCGATTTGTGGCCATCAAGGTTTTGTCGCCTTTGATGGCTCAGGAAGAAGGCTTTACCGAGCGCTTCCAGCGCGAAGCCCAATCAATTGCCCGTTTGCATCATCCCAACATTTTGCAAGTGTACGATTATGGTCGTCATAATGATTACAACTATATTGTCATGCGTTATGTGGCGAATTCAACCACCCTGGGCGATTTGATTCGTAGCCAAGCGCCCATCAACCAATTGATTGAGTACATCGTTCAGGTCGCCGATGCCTTGAACTATGCCCACGAGCGGGGTATTATCCACCGAGACGTCAAGCCGGGCAACATCTTGATTGATGGCCCTTGGGCGTTGTTAAGCGACTTCGGCCTGGTCAAAATGGTCGAATCGAACACCCATCTAACCCGTAGTGGGGTGGGCATGGGCACGCCGGCCTACATGTCGCCGGAACAAGCCAGCGGCAAACATGTCGATCACCGTACCGATATCTACGCCTTGGGCATTATCTTGCACCGAATCCTCACCGGCAAAGTGCCCCACGACGCCCCCACCCCCCTGGCCATTGCCTTAAAACGCAGCAGCGAACCGGTGCCTTCGCTGCGCGCCCTGAGACCGGATATTTCGGAGGGACTGGAACACGTTGTGCTTCGTTCGCTTTCGATGGAGCCGGACGCCCGTTATGAAACAGCCAATGGCTTTGCCGAGGCCCTCCAAAAGGCCAAAACGGACCCGGATTTTAGAGAACCCACCCTGACGAATGGCTATACTGACGCGACAATGCTTTCAAATAAGAGCCTGGCGACCCCAGTTAAAAGCAGTAATCAGGGCCTGGTCATTGGCGGCGCAATCGCCGGATTGATCGTTATCCTGGCGCTCATTGCGTTCTTCATATTCCGATCGGGTAACGACGATGATACTGCGGCGGCCACCGTTCCCCCTACCGGCGACTCAACCACGGCGGCAATTGCTAATTTACCGGGTACGCCCACCGCTGAGCCGTTTACACCTACCCCGCCGCCGCCCGGTACCCCGTCCGCTTTAGCCTTGACGCGCCTGGAGGTCCGTGGTGGTCCGGACGATCTCTATGATTTGGTCGGCTTTTTGCCCGAAGGCGCCGAAGCCGAAATTTTAAGCCGCAATGAAACCGGCGAATGGTGGCAGGTCAAAACAAGTTTGACCTCCTCCGGCAAAGGATGGATCAGAGCCGGCGACGACTTTTCAGAGGCAGCCGATGCCGATAGTGTTCCCATTGCGCTGGCTCCCCCCACCCCAACCAGTACCCCCCCCCCAACCCCCCCACCCCCCCCC
>JAGRCC010000454.1 GCA_020433785.1 Anaerolineae bacterium | reverse complement strand
GGTGGTGATTGCCTCGTCCGATCTGGCCCATTATCCCAAATTTGAAGACGCCCTGAATGTGGATCAAACTACGCTGGCGGCCATCGAAACCGGCCGGCCGGCCGAGGTTCGCGCTGTTATCGCCCGGTTGATGGCCGAAGGTGTACCCAACCTAAAAACCTGCGCCTGTGGCCTGGGGCCGATTCTGGTTACGATGGGCGTTGCCGCCGGGTTGGGGGCCGATACGACCACGGTGATCCAATATGCTAATTCCGGTTACTCGCCGCGAGGCAGCGCGGATAAGGTGGTGGGTTATGGGGCCGTGATGCTGTGGCGCTACCAGCCATTGACGCTGACCTCTGAGCAGCAGCAAACCCTGCTGCAACTGGCCCGCCGCTCAATCGCCGATTATCTTCAATCGACCGCGGTCGCTGACATACACCCGGTTGATCCGATTTTACTGCGGCGGGCCGGCGCGTTTGTCACGCTTCGCAGCCCCGATCAGCGCGCAGTTGACCGCCTCGAACCACCCGGCATTCCTCAAAATGTGGCTGAGACCAACCTGAAGCTGAGAGGCTGTATGGGCCACGTTTCCGCCGATCTGCCCTTATATCGAGTGGTTCATAATACGGCTATCAGTGCCGCCACAGCCGATCCGCGCCTGCCGCCGGTCACGCTTGAAGCGTTGGACGATATCGTCATTGAAATTTCGATCATGTCCCCCTTGCGGCGGATTACCCGGACAGAGGAGATCGAGATCGGACGCCACGGCTTGCTCATTAGCCAGGGTGAACGGCGGGGGTTACTTCTGCCGGAAGTGGCCGGGCACGCCGGTTGGGATCGCCAAACGTTTTTGGAGCAATTGTGTCGCAAAGCGCAGTTGCCCCCTCAGGCCTGGCAGGCCGGGGCCGCTTTATATCGCTTTACGACCTTAAAATTTAAAGAGCAAAAATAAAATATAGCAGAGCCAACGACGGCTCAGGGAGGTTGATGATGACTCACTTATATGTTGAACTGTATGATCAGCCACACGCGCAGTTTCCTTGCTACACGCTGGACGATCGTGATGTGAACCAGCGTCAATATTTTCACAATTTGATGCACCATGAATTGGCCGACAGAGCGGTTCGGGTGGTGGTTAAACCGGGCGACGAGTATCGCACCGGGGACCACATTCGTCTTATGCGGGAAGTGGGGCAACCCCATACGGATACGGTGGCAATCGATCCGATTATTGCTGATGATGTCGATCTCAATCAACTATACGATGAGGCCCCTACCACTGAAAACCGGACAGCCGCCGTGTTAATTGTGACTAGCCCTAATCCGGACAGCGGTTATCGGCTGCGCGTTAGCCTTTTTAAGGATGCTGAGCAGCGGTTGCCGTCGCTGCTATTTTATGATTGGGAATATCCAAGCCAGACACGACCGGTGGATTTGAATCGATTTCACTTTGCTCACAAAGTGGCGGTGATCGCCATTGAGCCGGGGCCGACTTACCAAACGGGCGATCGCGTTATACTGAGAGAAGGCGTCGCCGCCGGCAGTCGGGTACACGCTTTGGAGCCGGGCACATACGATTTGCACCAGCTGATGCCGGAGCGGAAAGTGGCCGCCGCGCCCCTGATTCGCACCCGACGAAATTGGGCCGACTTATTGGCCGGTCTCGAATTTGAACTTCAGCCACGGGTAGTCATCAGATAAAACCTATGCCAGGAGAGAACTAATGAATGATGAGGTGCTCGACCAGCAGCTTGAGAGCATCTTTCGGCGGTTAAGCCAACTACAGGAGGCATCCAATGCCTTAGCCAACTCTAGGCAGGAGGCTGAGGAAATATCGACCGCTCTAAGGGAGTTTCAACATATTTATACGGACATTCGCCGCCAGAGCCACCATCCTCTGGCGGTCAGTGAAAATTTTAATCAAGCGCTTCTGGATGGTATCAAGGCCCATGTTGCCGTGTTGGATAAAGACGGCAACATTATTCTGGTCAATGACGCCTGGAAGCAGTTTGCGCAGAACAACGGCGACCCTACCCTAGCTCATACCGGTGTCGGCATCAATTACCTCAGCGTCTGCCGTATGGCGGTGAGCCGGGGCAGCCGCAAAGCCGCTGAAGCGCTGACGGGTATTCAATCTGTTTTAGCCGGAGATGAGGCTTATTTTACGCTGGAGTACCCATGTCACTCGCCGACCAAACAAGCCTGGTATATTCTGCAAGCCGCACCGTTAACCGGGGATTATGAGGGGGCAGTGGCGATTCACATCGACATTTCCGACCGGAAATTGGCCGAAGAGCTGCTCCTGCGAGAACATAATTTGCTCCGCACGCTTATTGATAACCTACCGGATTATATTTACTTCAAGGATAGGCAGAGCCGCTTTATCGTGACGAACCAGGCTTCAGCCCAAATCTTGGGGGCAGAGTCACCCGATGACGTAGTGGGAAAAACCGATTTCGATTACTACCCGGCTGAATTCGCGGCGGCATACTACAGCGACGAGCAAACGATTTTTACGGAGGGGCAACCGCTGATTGACAAAGAAGAGCCGCATATCGACGCCGCGGGCACCCATAGATGGGTGTTAACGACTAAAATCCCGATGAGGAATGAAGCGGGCGAGGTGATAGGTGTGGTTGGGATCAGCCGGGATATCACCGAACGAAAGAAAATTGAACTGGAAAAGGAACATTTGATTAAAGAGATTAGCCGGCAGCGCCAACAACTTCGCGCCTTAACCGGCCGGTTGGCCGAAGCTCAAGAAACGGAACGAAAAAATCTAGCCCGCGAACTGCATGATCAAGTCGGCCAAAGTTTAAGCGCCCTCAATCTCAATCTGAGTGCGGTCCGAACCCGCATCAAAAATGGTCCGCCTCAGTCGCTGGAAACTACGATGTCATTGATCGATGACTCGATTGCTTTACTGGAGCAAACCGCCGAATGTATTCAAGATGTTATGGCCGATTTGCGGCCGCCGGTGCTGGACGATTACGGACTGGTGGCTGCCATCCGCTGGTACGGCAAACAACTGGCCCGCCAGGGAAAGTTTAAGTTTACCGTCAAAGGTCAAGAACCTACCCCGCGATTAGCTCCGGCTAACGAGCATACCCTGTTTCGAATTGCTCAGGAGGCGCTGTTGAACGCCGCTAAACATGCCCAAGCCCGAAAGGTGAACGTGATGTTAGAAACAGAAGAGAAGCTGGTCCGCATGGTGGTGGTTGACGACGGCTTGGGGTTTGATCTTGAAGGGCCAGTCGCCGCATTGAGTTGGGGGCTGCTAACGATGAAGGAGCGAGCGGAGGCCATCGGCGGCAGTTGGCGCATCGAGTCGGAGCCGGCGCAGGGTACTCGCGTTGTGGTTGAGGTACCGCGATAGCCCGACAAATTCGTTCGTTTTAGCCCCTTAGCTACCTGTCCAGGTAAAAAACTAATCATTCGGCTAGTGAAATGTCCCTTCAACTGACCGTTGTTTCCTTCAGATTTTTGCAGTATCCTATTTTTGTAAGGGTTGGAGGTGGAATGATAAGCCGATGAATAATGATTCAACGTGCATGTCATGAGGCCCCACCTTATGCTGTGTGGCTGCTGACCATGTTCTGTAAAGCATGGTTGGTGAAGTAAGCCAAGCGTATCTCTCCCTATTTGTTACTGTCTCCCCAGATGTGCGGAACGTCTGGGGAGATTTTTATATGGGGAAAAAATGAAAGCCCTCAGCCCGTAAAACCCACCCCTTAATTCAACTAGATAGTTGACCAGGACAAATACTCCACAAATGTCTAGCGCATGAGGCCTGGATTTTACTTTATACTGTTGATGGGAGCCTATTTGCCATGAAGGGCGCCAACAGGGATAAGTACAAATAATTTGGCGAATATTAGAAGCAGTGATATGCTTTTTGCGGGATGGCGGCCGGGCCTTAGGGGTATAGCAGTCCTAATATACCAAAATAATCAAAGAAATACCGGCAGAAATACGTCGATGAATGAGCCGTATAAGTCAGAGACAAATTATATTCTTCGCTTATTTGTAGCAGGCGATGAGCGAAACTCCTATCTAGCCAAGGTCAATCTTAAAAATATCTGCGATAACTACCTCCACGGGCGCCACCAGTTGGAGGTCATCGATGTTTTGGAGAATGTTGAAGCTGCAGTTAGAAACCACGTATTGGTCACACCAATGTTAGTTCTGGTCGCTCCCAGGCCGGAGGTTACGATTATTGGAAATTTAAGCAATACGCAACGGGTGTTAGATGCATTGAGGCTAAATGGTTAGGTGTACTCCATGGAACACTTCAAGCCCAGCTACGATGAGCTGGCATTACGGCTATCAAAGGCTGAAGCGATAATTGAAGCATTACAACACGGCGAAATTGACGCCACCATCTTGGGGAATAAACAGATCGTGCTCATCCGGCCCCAAGAGATGGTTCGCCAAACCGAAGCCGAACTAAGAGTCAGCGAGCGGCGCTATCGGTCACTCGTAACAGCTACCACTCAAATTGTGTGGCGGGCAGACGCCACCGGGCTGGTGGTTGATGAAATCCCTACCTGGCAGGAATTTACCGGATGCACCAAAGAAGCGTTGCTAGGCCGTGGCTGGCTCACTACGCTTCACCCCGAAGATGTTCCCCACGTACAACAAGTTTGGCAGAAGGCCATCAAAGCAAAAAAACCGTTCGAGGTTGAATTTCGAATTCGGCGATACGATGCCGTCTATCGCGATTTTCGGGTTCGAGGGGTGCCTATTTTCAACTATCCTAACACCATTGAGGAGTGGATTGGCACCTGCACCGACATTACCGAAAGCAAGCAGATGCAAGCGATGTTGGACGACGAACGAAATCTTCTGCTCACTCTGATTGATAATCTTCCGGATTACATCTATGTCAAAGACGTCAAAAGTCGCTATTTGCTGGTTAACGAAGCACTTCGACGCCAGCTTGGCGCGGCCTCAAAGGATGAAGTCATTGGCAAGACTGAATTTGAGTTTTCCCCACCGGAACTGGCCGGCCAATATTTTGACTCTGAACAAACCATCTTTAAAACCGGTCAACCCCTAATCAGCCATCGCGAGCCCATTTTCGATCGTGAGTCGCGCAGCCGGCGCTGGGTTTTAACCACCAAAATCCCTTTCCGTGACACCCAGGGTCATCTAACGGGGTTGGTTGGCATGAACCGGGATATTACCGAACTGCAGGACATGAAGGAAGCCTTGCAGCGTGAACGAGACTTTGCCGAAGGGCTAATTGAAACGGCCCAGGTCATCATTTTAGTGCTTGATACCCAAGGTTGTATCGTGCGCTTTAATCGTTATATGGAGCAGGTTTCCGGTTATGCCTTGGCTGAAGTCTGTGGCGAAGATTGGATTGAGTGTTTTTTGCCTGATGAGCATAAAGGACAGGCGCGATTAACTTTCAAAGATGCGCTCAATGATACCCGAATGTTGGGAAACATCAGCCCGATCATCACTAAAGATGGCGCACAGCGGCAAATTGAGTGGTACGATAAGACCCTGAAAGATCCTTATGGTAATGTGGTAGGCTTACTAGCTATCGGGCAAGACATTACTGTCCGCTTACAGGCCGAATATGAAAAAGATCACCTTTTGGAAGCTGTCAAGCAGCAGCGCGAGCAGTTACGGGCTTTGACCCGGCAGTTGGCCGAAGCCCAAGAGGCCGAACGCAAA
>JAGRCC010000453.1 GCA_020433785.1 Anaerolineae bacterium | reverse complement strand
ATGAAGTAGTTTTGCGGATCGGTAAAACACGAGCGAGGCGTCTGGTAAGTATACCAGATCGGGACGGCAAACGATTCGTTTTGGCTGCGGAAATCGCCTTGCAACCGGTTTTGTTCGTAAAGCGTGCCGATCACCTTCCAGCCGCCTAAGCGGGGATTGCTAAACAAATTGCGAGGCCGGGGCAAGCCGCCATACAGCGTTTGGTAAATCGAATTAGGATTGTAGCGGCTATCCGTTTCCTGGGTCCGATAGTTGGAGACGGTGCCGATAAATTCCAGGTGTTGGTAGAATGCCATCAAGCCGGCTATAAGCAGCAGCGCGACCGCTGTCGCCACTTGAGCCGGCTGGCCCCACTTGAACCCGGCCAACTGATGCCAGTACCACATAAAGCCGTGGGCCGCCAACAGCGCCCAGTAAGGATAGACCACCTGAATATGGTCGGCGGCGTCCTTGGCCAGAAACTCCAACCCCAGAAAAGGAAAAGCAAACCACCACAGCCAACTTTTAATGACAAACGAGGTGTAAGGAGACAAGGTCAAAATGGTAAAAAGCACGGCGTAAGGGATAAAAGCGCCGTTGATACGGCTCCCCCACTGCCACACGGCCGGCCAGGCCACGGTCGAGACAATCGCCGCTCCCAGCACCACTGCCGCCGCGATACCCCACGCTTTCAACTTACGCAGTTCCAGAAACAGGGTCAGCAGCGAAAAGAGAATCAAAATTGGGCCGTAATAACGGGTGCTGTAATTATTGTCCTGGTCGAGCATGGACTGAAGCCCATTATATAGAAGACTGGTGCCGATGCGTTCGGTGGCGAAATATTCGCGGGTTTGCTGCAAGGCCGGGTCGGTCAGGTAGGGCACAAAGAACACCGCGCTTAACGAGACAAACAGCACCACCGCCGCCAAGCTAAACAGCCAGGTATCGCGCCATCGCTGCCGGTGCCGCCAATACGCACCGACCAACATCAGCCCAAAAGCGGGTAGATACAGCAGCACATCCGGGTGAGCAATCAAACCGATGGCCAGTAACAGCGCCGCAAAGATCAACTGCCAGCCATTAAAGGTGCGATAAAATTCATAAGCGGCCCGTACGGTCAGGACACCCCAGAAGACGATTAAAGCGGGATTCTCGACGTGCCGGGCGTAGGCGATGAAGAAGCCATTGACAGCCACCAGCGCCGCTGCGACGATCCCCACCCCGCTATTGGCCATACGACGCCCTAGCAAATACACGGCGATAATGGTCAGCCAACTGGTGATCGCCACGGACAGCCGGGCGACCGTTTCGCTCAACCAGCCGTTAAAAAACCACATCGCCAGCGGGAAAAACCAATGGATCGGTCCTTTACTGTCCAAAAAGGGCACGAACTCCTGCCCGGCCACCGCTCTAACGGCCAGACGCATGTTTTCCAGCTCATCTTCGTGGAATTCGCCATAACCTAACGTGGCAAAGCGAAAATAAGCGCCTACGATCAGAATAACGGCCAGGCCGACCAGCGCCGCATCGACACGCCAGACCAGGGCATCGACGGTGGCTCGTCGGGTCCGCGCCCAGCTAAAAACCAAGCCCGCTACAATCACGCTATCGACCGCCAATAACGTGAGCGTGAGGGTGATTGGGCCCGGAACATACACGGCCCCCAGCATCGCCGCCGCAAACAACGCCGATGACAACCCGGCGGTCAACACGACCCGCTCCAGCCATTCTTGCGCCTCGAGCCAGTTGACTCCGGGCAGCCAGGCCCAACCGGGCAGCACCAAGAGCAGCAGCACCCCGGCTAAAATTCGTAGCGGAGAGATGTCAGAGAAGAAGATGGCGGCATTGGCCGACAGGGTCAATAGAATTACCAGAAGAGGGGCGATGTAAGGTTGTTTCAGTAATTTAAAGCTCATTTTGGCTGATAGTCGCTTTGGTTTGATTTAGGTCAAACGTATTTTCTCAAAAAATGGAATTTGTTGTAGGACAAACTTAAGTTTGTCCTACACTACCCCAAATTATTGAGACGATACAGTCAAGACAAAAAAATTGGCCTAACCAGCCACAATCAGGCTGACAAGACCATATCGACCCAGACTATAGTCGTTACGAGACACGCTGAGCGCAGTCAAACAAAAACCAGCAAGGGTGGGACCGATGCCGGTATTGTAATAGCGTTGGCTTGAATTGACAATGAGTGAGGGTTTGGTTGGTTGGTTGGTTAGTTGGTTGGTTGGTTAGTTGGTTGGTTGGTTGGTTGGTTGGTTAGTTAGTTGGTTGGTTGGTTGGTTGGTTGATTGAATGATTGATTGATTGATTGATTACCAGCCAACTAGCCAACCAATCTTTCGTTCTCGCTGCCGGGCTGTCTTTCACGTTCCACGTTCTACGCCCTACGTGCCGCTCACCGCCACGACCACACCGCCAGCCGGCCGTCGCCGACTTGGCGGGCGGCTTGTTGGCCGGTGGTGTCATACACCCACACGCTGCCGTTGCCGCGATCATCCTCGCGTTTGGTCAACACAAAGTATCGGCTGTCCGGCGACCAAAAAGTGAGCGACAGGTAATACTGGTCAAAGAAGGGCACGGTTTGCAAAAAGGCGGCTGTCGGTGAAAATGACGCCAGCGGCTCGACGGTCCCGTCGGCTACCTCATATATCCACCAACGAAGATGAATATCTTGACGCAGCGGCGCAGCCAGACCGTCAATTTTATCAAGTTGAGCCGAGGACCCATCCTCTACCCGGCTGATGGCCAGCAAGGCCAGTTTTGTGCCATCCGGCGACCAATACATCGACGCGATCAGATCATCGATGATGAGTTGGCGGTTACTGCCGGAGGTATCGACTAGATAGGCGCGACCAAACGGCGGTCGTGTTCCCGGCTCAAATTGCAGAAACGCGATGGACTGATCGTCCGGCGACATGGTCATGAAGGCGAAGCCGGTCAGATCAGTAATTTTCTCCGGCTCAAGAGCGTTGATGTTGGTTTTGAAGATCGCCTCGTTGTCGCCGTTGTCACCAACATAAAAAATGGTCTCCCCGTTCGAGGTCCAGGCCGGGGCTTGAAAGCGGCCGGGGGCAAAATCCAATTCCTGTCGCTGCGCGTTCTGCCGATTGTCAAGAAAGGAGAGATGAGCGCTCTGTGAGGCCGATCGGGCGCCGCCGACGTGCATCAGCAGCCGATCTCCTTTGGGCGACCAGACCCAATAGAAGGGCGCGCCTCGCTCTAAGAGGCGGCTGTTTTCCGGCTGGCGAAGGTCAACCAGCCGCATAGCCATACCGCCTGATTCCTGCGTTAAAAAGGAAATCGCCTGGCTGTCGGGCGCCCAATACAGATAAAATGGACTCGACTTCTCTTCCCGGTAAACAACCGCCGGCGCGGCTCTAACGGTGGGCGAAACGTACAACACCGAACTGGCCGCGTCACTCTGACCCAAAAACGCTAACTGGGTGCCATCGGGCGACCAGGTGGGAAATCGATAGCCGCGCCCATCTTCGGTTAAACGACGTGGGTTTTGCCCTGAGGGCGAAACCAACCAGACGTTGTTATCATTGCCGGTAAAGGCGATATGGTTCAGAACCGGCTCATCGGCGAAAATAGGCACAGTGAGCGCCGTGTCTCGAGTCCGGTCAAGAATATAGTAGTACGCCAGCAGAACCGCTCCGCTGATGACTCCCACAGTCAATAGACCGGCCACAATTAAGCCGGCCAGCCACACTTTAAGAGGATTGGACGGTTGAGGATCGGGGTCTGTCAGTTCCAGTTTAGCCATCCTGATCTCCTTCGCTCACCAGCCGCTCATAAAAACACAATAATGTACTCCCGTACTTGCGTTCGTCGTATAAGGTCAGGTGTTGTAATTCGGCAGCTTGAAATTCGATGGGATGAATTTGGGCAATGATCGCTCCGTCGGGCAGCAGCCACCGATCAAGTTGGCCATCGAGCCAGCGCAACGCCTCAAGCCACATCTGTTTGTACTGCGGCGGGGCGACGTAGATTAAATCAAACGGTTGGAGATCGGCGGGCGGCTGCTTGAGAAACTTGAAGGCGTCCGTTCGTTTGACGTAGGCGCGATCGGCCAGGCCGGTGAGGCGTAAATTCTCGCCGATGGTCTGGGTCGCGGCCCGATTGGCGTCGATAAAGGTGACATGGCTCGCACCCCGGCTGAGGGCCTCGATGCCGACCGCACCGGTGCCGCCAAACAGGTCGAGCACCCGCGCGTCGATGATCCAGTTGCCCAAAATGCTAAATAGCGCTTCTTTGGTTCGATCGGTGATCGGCCGCGTGGTGTCTTGGGGAACTGCGTTTAATCGTTTACCTTTGGCCGTGCCGGCGATGACGCGCATAAGATTATTCCAGACTCATTCAGATAGAAGGTTTAAGGAATTCTACCTGACAGGCTCAGAAAACAAAAAAGCCAATGTCGCGTTCAACATTGGCTTTTTGTTTTAAGGGGCGGGTTAGCGCCAGTTTATGGCGCGTTCGTCGACAAAGTTGTAGGTCAGGTCTAGCTGGCCGTTGATTTCGTCCGAGAACATCGGCCGCTGGTTCGAGCCGTCGGCGTTCATCAGCCAGATTTCCCAGCGTCCGGTGCGGTCGGTCAGGAAGGCGATGAGCGATCCGTCGGGCGACCAGGTGGGCGACACGTCATTCCATAATTGGCCGGCGGTATCGGCCTGCACCGGAACCCACAACGGCGTTTGGGTCAGGCGCACCCGCCCGCTGCCGTCGCTGTTCATGCGGAAGATAGAGTACTCATTTTGCAGTCTCGATGTCACGGCGAGGTAACGACCGTCCGGCGAGAAGACCGGCGAGCTGTCACCGATGACGCTGGAGACTTCTTGCCGCGTGTCAGGGTCATCAACGCTAACCGACAGCAGCCCGGCTCCGGAGTCGGACACAACCCGCCAGGGCTGGCTAGGATCCCAGGCCGGCCGGAAAGCATACAGGCCGCCATACAGATCTTCGAAACTGTTGTCGGCGACGTTGATTGTCCGCAGCGACCAATTAGGGTCAGGCGGCACGGTCCAGCACAGCTCAAATTCACCGTCATCGTTAAGGCCGCTTCTGAAATCACCCGCATTGCCGGGCGGGTTGGGGTTGGTATCAAAGGGCTGGCACTTGTGCGATTCTTCCAGGCGCCCGCCTTTTTGAAAATTCAAGACCACCTGCGAGCCATCAGGCGACCAGTCCGGACCTTTAGCCTGGTGCATCTCGCCCAAAATTTGGCGTTCGTTGGAACCGTCGGTATTGATGGCCCACAACTCGCCGATATCGCCGATCCAGCGGGTAAAGGCCACCTGTCGGCCATCGGGCGATAACACCGGATCGATGCCGGAGGTCAAGGTGCGCAGTCCGGAGCCATCGGCGTTGATCAGCTTAATCTCGCCACCGCTCGAAGTTTGAAAGACCAATTGGCCGCTAGTAGCGCTGTTGGCGGACGGTGCGGGCAGCCCTTCGTTGGCTGGGTTGCCCGCAGCCATTGCCGGCGCTTCGATAACCGACAGGTCATCGTAATTGCCGGCCAGTTCGATGAGCCGGGGTTGGACCCAGCCGCGCCCGCCGTTCAAGGCTTCGATGAAGACCCAGTTGCGATTTTCATTCATGCCCAGCACCGCCACCATATCAAAGATAGCCAGGTTGCCGGCCGGTTCATAGAAAATTCCCGGCCCGTTGTAAATGGTGGTTTCATTACTTTTCACCCAGGCGGTGGTGACGGGGACGGCATTTTCAAGAAACCCTTCGACATCTTTTAACTGGTCAAGGGCCACCCAACCGACGCCGCCGAGCGGGTTGCGCACGACGACCCAGGTGGTATCTTCATTGCGGGCTAAGATATCGACCGGCTGATCGGCCGTGAGTTCAATTTGAGCGCCGTAGGACTCGCCGGGGCCTTTACGCCCATCTGTTTTCTCGGCGACATGGGCTGAGGCTACCGGCGCTAAGGCGCGCACCGGCAGCCCTACGCCGTCACCGCCGCTGGAGACGTTGGTCGCCGCGGCCGGCTGGTCCGCCGAGGTCGAGCCGGCGCTGCTGGCTGCTGGAGCCGCCACAGCGGACGCTTCAACAATCGGCCCGACCTCATCTGAGGCAGCGTCGGCATCCAACGTGCGAACCTCCGGAGCGCTCTCAATTGAGCCATCCACCTCCAGAAAGTCGAGTGATACCCAGCCGAAATCACCGCTGCTGTTTTTTACCAACACCCAGAAGCCATCTTGATTGCGAGCCAGGATCGAGAGTGCCTCATCTTTCGGCAGAACGGCGATCTGCTTGAAATCCGGGCCGGGCCGTTGTCGCATATTGAGCGGCGTGGTGACGCGCGCGGTCGTGACTTCCGACAGCGTGGCCGGGTCCAGCGGTTGAACGGCCACTGCCGCCGGACGGGTGGTCGTGTTGGTGGCCGCGCTCGCGTTGCCTGATGATGTGGCCGGGGCTGCGGCCGAGGCGCTGGCCTGGCTCAGAAAGGCGGCCAGCGGGTTGGGCGGTAGAACGGGCTCTTCACCTACGTTACTGGAGGTAATGCGCAGCGTTCCAATCGGCAGCCAGCCCAGTGATTTCTGAAGCGTAATGACATAAACCCAGCTTCGATCTTCGTTTCTGCCGAGAACGCCGGCCAACTCACCCTGATTGACCACTTGCACCTGACCATAAGACTCACCCGGTCCCTGCCGGATGGTGGCCTGATCCGCGACCAGCACACCGATCCCCACCGGAGCCAAGCCGGGCGGGAGAGCCGGTACGCCGCTGAGGCTTCTAATTTGAGCCGCAAAATCGGATCCACTTTCATTATTTAGATTACTCAGCACCGATGACACTAAATCGGACGGTGGCGCTGCGTCGGCGCCGGGTTCCGGACTGTTGGTGGGCGCGGCTTCGACCGCTGCCGCGCCGGCCGGGACGGTGGTCGGGGGTACGGTGGCTCTAGGGAAGGGGGTCGGCGTCAGAGTCGCTGCTGCGGCGGGCAGGGTTGGCCACTCTTCTTTATTAAGGGGCTCAGGGCGGTCGCCTTCCTCTTCACCGAGGATAGCGCCGCAAGCCGTGGTCAGCAGGACCAGTATCAAAAGGAACAATATTGTCTTAGTCGTTTTCATTAGATATTGACTCTCAGTCATCAAGCTGTGTCAGGTTCCGACGGGTTCAAACTGATAGCCGAACCGGGTTGGGGTGAGGGTCGCGGCGAGGGGCCACGCTTGGAACCTTTCTCTTCTTTGTCTTCCTGTCTTTCCGGCTTTTCTTCGGGGGCGCTTTCTTGTTCAGGCTGTTCGACGATCTCTTCCGAAGGCGACGACGTCCCCAGCACCGCACCGATGGCGCGGCTGACCAAACCACTGCCCCAATCAAAGAAGTTGTAGACCACCGGCACCAGGATTAGGGTGAGAACGGTCGATGAGGTAATCCCACCGACGACCACCGCCGCCAGCGGGGCGCGGCTCTCCGAGCCGGCTCCGGTCCCCAACAGCAGCGGCAGCAAGGCGAATACCAACGTTAGCGTCGTCATCAACACCGCGCGCAAGCGGAGCCGCCCGGCCTCGACCAGGGCTTCCTTGCGCGCGTAGCCCTCGTTTTCCCTCAGGTGGTTGGTGAAGTCCACGATCAGAATGGCGTTTTTAGTCACCACCCCGATCAGAACGATAATCCCCAACAACGAGTTCAAGTTAAGCGTATTGCCGGTTAGCCACAAGCCGCCGAAAGCGCCCACCAGTGCCACCGGCAGCGAGAACATAATCGCCAGCGGTTGCAGCCAGCTTTGGAACAGCGCCACCAGGAGCATGTAAGCCAAACCAATCGCTAATAGAATTGACTGGCCCAATTGCGCAAACGATTCACGCTGGATTTCTGAGGTCCCCACCACTTTGTAGTTGTAACCGGGCGGGAACTGCACTTGTTCATTAATGGCGGCTTCGATCTCATCAGTCACATCCCCGGCGCTGCGGTCGGCCGTCAGGCCGGTGCCAACGGTCAAGATGCGCTGGCGGTCAGCGCGAGTAATCCGGGCCGGAGCCAGCGTACGTTCGACATCAACAACGCGGTCAAGATAAATCGGCTGGTCGTCAACATATTCAATCGGCATCTGCAGGAGTTGGGTCACATCCTCACGAGCGGCTTCCGACGCCCGCAGTGAGATATCGATCTCGGTTTGGTTGGGCGGCGCATATTTACCGACCTCGCTACCGCTCAAAGCTGTACGCAACGTACTGCCGATCTGCGAGGGCGACAAGCCCAGATCAACCGCCTGCTGCCGGTCAATCATCAGTTGGGTTTCCGGCGAACGGGCCGCATCGGTATTTTTGATATCGGTCGTACCGGGTATGGAGCGAATGACGGCTTCAACTTGGTTGGACAGATCGATGAGCGTATTGGGGTTGCTCCCGGATAGTTGGAACTGAATCGGGCTTTCGCCGCCGCCGCCCGGCCCGGAGTTCAGGGCCACGGCCACGGTGGCTTCGGGAATACTTTGAAGTAACGGGCGTAATTCATCGACCACTTGTTCGGTGCTGCGGTGGCGATCTTCTTTATCGACCAACACCAGGTTGATAGTAGCCGCATTGGCCGATCGCGACGCACCGCCAAAACCACCGCCGCCGCCGCTGGTGCCGACTACGGTCAGAATGCCGGATGCCTCCGGTACGCCGTTAACGACATAATTTTCAACCTGACGCGCGGCCTGGTCGGTGGTGTCCAGGTTGGTTCCGGCCGGCATCTCGATGCTGATCCGAATTTGGCCATCATCTTGCTGCGGGAAAAATTCCGTGCCCACAAACCCGCCCACAACCAAATAGAAACCGGCGATCAACGATCCGACGGCCAGCAAAACAGCCAGCAACTGGGTCGCAAAGTTCAACAGGAAGAAACGCAGGGTGGCGGTGTAAAATGAGGTCAGCAATTCGAAACTTTTTTCAAACAGCCACAAAAAGCCTTCCCATACTTTAGCCACCGGCCACAGAATCCGACCAAACCATTTCCGCAAGCCCGTAGGTTCCCGATGAGGTTTACTCAGATCCTCTGACCACAACGCCGCCAGCATTGGGGTGAGGGTGAAGGCGATAAATAGCGAAATTAGGGCGGCCACGGCAATGGTGACGCCGTAAGAGTAAAAGAACCGGCCGACAATGCCTGAGGTAAAGGCCACCGGAATATAAACCACCACGTCAACCAGCGTAATCGTCACGGCAGCCAAACCAATTTCGGTTCGGCCGTCGATTGCCGCCTGCTTGGGTGGTTTTTTCATCTCGATGTGGCGGTTGATGTTTTCCAGCACCACAATGGCGTCGTCAACGAGAATACCAATGACCAGGGTGAGCGCCAACAGGGTCAACTGGTTCAGGCTAAAGCCCAACATCCACATGACCAAAAAGGTGGTAATGATTGAGGTGGGAATAGCCAGGATCACGATAAAGGTACTGCGAAGGGTGTGCAGGAAAACCAGAATGACCAAGCCGGTAATGACAATGGCCAAAAACAAATCCTCCAACACCGCATCGACCGAACGGCGAATGAAGTCGGCGTTGTCCTGAACGATCGTCAAGCTGGAGCCGGGCGGCAGAATTTCATTGTTGATCTCATCCACCGAGGCAATGACCTCGTCCACCACTTCGACGGTATTGGCGTCGCTCGATTTGACCACGCTGATGCTAACGGCTTCCTGGCCGTTGTAGCGAATGATACTGTCCTGATCTTCCAGACCAACCCGAACGTCGGCTACATCGTTCAAGAACACGCGGCCTCGACCGGCGCCTTCATTTTCTCTAACCACCAGGTTTCTAATTTCGTCCAGACTGGTAAATTCACCGACAGAGCGAACGGCGATCTTCTGGCGCCCCTCGTCCACCGTACCGGCCGGAAAGGTGACGTTATTTTCGGACAGCTTGCGTTGGACATCACCCATTGAGATGCCGAACGCAGCCAGTTTAGCCGGATCGACATTCACCTGGACTTCCCGATCTCGCCCCCCACTAATGGACACCGAGGCAACGCCCGGAATAGTTTGCAGGCGGGTTTTGATGTCGTTGTCGGCCAGGTCGAATAAAACATCCTGTTTTTGCGGGCCACTGAGCGACATAAAGATAACCGGGATGGCGTTGATGTCGGCCTTGATGATGGTGGGATCCTCAGCCGCATCGGGTAGTTGACCCCGGACGCTAGACACCTGACGTTCAACGTCGATGGCGGCCTGATCGCCATTAACCCCTTCGTTGAAGGCAATAGCGATGGTCCCAAACCCTTCGGTGGCCGTCGAGTTCAATTCATCGATACCGGAGATAGTCGAAACCCCATCTTCGATCGGTTTCAGGACTAGGTCTTCAACGTCTTCCGGAGAAGCGCCCGGATAAACGACAGTAATAGACACAAAAGGGAAATCGACAGCGGGGAAATTATCGAGTTTGAGTCGATTGTACCCTTGCATACCCATAATAACCATCGCCACAATGATCATGAGCATTGTTAGCGGTCGATTAATCGACAATCTTGTTAGTGACATAAGTCAGCATCCTTCTCGGAAGGATGAAATCAGAATGATGAATGATGAATCTTAAGCTAACCACTCATCATTCATTATTCATCATTCATCGTTCATTATTTATCGTTTAATGACTTTACTCAGCAACACGCGGATCGTTGGTTACATCTAATTTCGTGCCGGTGGTCAAGCTGCCCTGACCGGCGGTGACGACAATTTCGCCAGGTTTGAGACCGGACAAAATTTCGATGCGGTCGCTGTCAAACAAGCCGGTGTTGACCTTGCGTTCTTCGGCCCGATTGTCATCACCCACCACAAAAACAGTCGGCGGGTCAGTATCTTGAATGACGGCGTTCCGAGGCGCGAGCACCGTATTGGAATTTTCCTGAGCCAAAATAGCCACATCAGCGAACATGCCGCTGCGCAGCAACTCCGCTCCATCGGTGGGCGTAACGGTGACCTCGAAGGTGCGGGTCTCGGCATTGGCTTTGGGCGAAACATTGGTGACAACGCCGGGAAAATCCTGACCCGGATAAGCGGTGGTCCGCATCGAGACCGCCTGACCTTTGGTAACCTGACTAATGCGGCTCTCTTGAACCTCAACCTTAACCTCAAGGGCATCGGACAGCAGTTCCACTACATTATTTTGCGGCGTCACCCGGCTGCCCTGGGAGATGTAAAGTTCAGCAATCACCCCATCAAACGGCGCCTCGACGACGGTTTCTTCCAGTTGAATCTTGGCGATATCCAAGGCGGCCTGAGCGCGCTGAACGCCAACTCGGGCGAGCGCGACATCAACCTCGCGATAGGGTTCTAACGTGAGCGACAGTTGCAGTTCGGCCTGAGCCAGGTTGAGCATGAGTGGCGCCAATTGGGAGTCGCTGGGATTTGTATCCAGATTGTAATCGGCCAGGGCGTTTTCATAGTTGATCGTTGCTTGCTGCAAAGCGACCGCCTGAGGTTTTTCGCCGACATCGCCGGCCCAGGCGATCTTATCGTATTCAGCTTGAGCGGCTTTTAGCGCGGCTTCGGTTCGAGCCAGTTCGGCCGCGGCTTTGGTTCTCTCATTATCGTCAACGGTAGCCACATCATTTAAAGCGGCTCGCGCCAACTCGACGGCAGCTCGCGCGGCAATGATCTCCTCAGGACGCGACCCCTGTTCAATTTTCGCCAGTTGCAGCGAGGCGGAAGCCAATTCTGCCTCGGCCTGTTTAAGCTGGGCCAAATAGGTGTCATCTTCGATGACCGCAATTTTGTCGCCGGCCTTAACCTGGTCGCCTACCTCCACTAATAGCTGCTCTACTTTGCCCGTCGCGCCGGGGGTGAGATCGACATCGTCTTTGGGTTGAACGCTGCCGGAGTAGGAAAAGACCAGATCGATGTCGCCGGTGGTGATCTCACCTACCTCGACGGCGACCGTTTTCTCTTCGGTCGGGGTCGGTGTTACGGCTGCCGCTTCAACGCCCTCAGCTGCACCGGAGCTGCTGCAGGCCGAAACCAACAACGCCAACCCAAGCAGCAATAAAAAAACAGAAAGTGAATATTTTTTCACAGAAGAGACCTCCAGATTAATTTTTCGATATGGCAGGGGATATAGTACTAAGACTCAACCGGTTGTTTTAAGCTATTGTTATCGTTCATTTTCAGAAAGTGGATGGGATCATCCTTAAAACTGAGCATCCTTTGGACTTCTGTGTCCAATTCTTCGCCGGTGAGAGAGGTTTGCCGGCTAACCTGCAAGCGCAGCAGATAATATAGTGATTGTTCGAGCGCCTCTAGCTCTTCATCGGCCAGAGTCTGATAAGATTTCATTGCCTCTCGAGAGGCTTCTTCATTAATTCGCGTGACCAACTCGACGCCGCTTTGGGTGGGTTGCACCAGCACTACCCGCCGATCAACTTCACTGCGGGTACGTTTGACCAATTTCATTTTGACCAAGCGATCAATGATGCCGGTCATCGTCGGCGGATCTTGAAAGGTGACCTCAGTTAAGTCTCGCATAGTGCAAGGGCCTCGATGACAGGACAAAGAAGATAACGTAAAAAACTGAGGCGGAGTTAACCCGTATGCCTGGATCCATTGGGAGAAATGGCGCGTGGAGACCCATATCAATGACACAAACATATCTTTAATTTTTTTAACTTTTACTTCTCTCGAAACCACTTCCATAGATGTATTTCCACTTTAAAAATAGTTAGCAGCAAAAATTATTTGTCGGATTAATTATATTTACTGTCAACCTTATTGTCAAAATATAATTTGTATCTTTAAGTATATAATCGACGCAGGTTTTGTCAAAAATTTGACGAGGTATTGTCTAGTTTTAACAGGGGATTAGAAGAGATGAGCGGACCAACTGTAGGAAATAGTAGCATAAAAAAAGGGATACAGCTAACAACTGTATCCCTTTTTGGTAAGGTTAAGCCGCATATGACTGAGAAGAGTAGCCGCTTTGTGACAGAAATCGGAAAACTCGATAAATGTCATTAGCCGTGATCACCCCTTTAAAGTGCAGTCCATCGTAAACGGCCACAAATTGGGTTGAGGCTTCCGCTAATTTATCTTGCACCTCATCCAAAGTGGTGTTAAGAGCAATGGTTGGAATGTGCTTAGCCTGATGCATAATCTCAGTAATGCGCCGATGCCATTGACCGGCTTGCATCGCTTGCGAGATGCTGCTGCTGGTAGCCACACCCAAAAATTGTCCATCGACCGGATCGAGCACGGCAAAGTTCGACTGTGAGTTGCTCAACATCATCGAAGCCACCTGGCCCACCGTCGCATAAGGTGACAGCGCTACCCGATTTTCTCGCAGCGCCTGGCGGGCCGATACTTTACGCAGCATACTTCTGGCGGCCACCGCCTGGCCTTCCTGACTACCGGCAATAAAGATAAAGAAGGCGATAAAAGCCAAAAAGATCTCATGATTATAGATAGCGAAAATGCCTAAGAGTATCGCTAGCGCGCGGCCGATTGACACGGCAATTTGCGTCGCTTTTTGATAGTTGGTGAAGAAACCCAGTGCGGCTCTCAGCACACGCCCCCCATCCAACGGGAAAGCCGGAATCATATTGAAGATAACCAGCGATAGGTTAGCAAAGAGCAAAAATGTTGAAAGCCCCAATAACCCCGGCTCCATCATCAAGGTTAAGCTAAACATACCGAAATGATACAGGCCCAAGGCCCACACCACCGGCACCAGCAGCACCGCCAGCGCCACATTTACGGCCGGCCCGGCAATAGCAACCACTAACTCTTGCACCGGTTTTTCCGGCATCCGTTCCAAACGAGCCACACCGCCAATAGGTAACAGCGTAATATCCTTAACCGGAATACCATACCACCGCGCGGCGAGGCTGTGCCCCAATTCATGTAAGACCACCAAGGTAAACAGGGCCAAAGTAACCAAAATACCATACAAAGGGCCAGCGCTCCCGCCATAGTTGAGCGCGCCCCAAATCAGGATCAACAAAAAGGTAAAATGGACCTTTAAGTCAATCCCAAATAATTTACCAATTTTGAATGACCATCCCATTAATAGGCTCCTTAAACAAACCGTCGTTTACTTTACGTATAAATCTGGCCAAAGTTTCACCCGGCCTTAGCTAACAAGCCAAAAACTTGTCCAGTTTCATTCCATTTTCAACTAATTGTTCTCCTATAGTTTACCTAATTTTTATTAGAAATATATTATAACCCCACCTATCGATAGCTTACCTCAAAAGTTGACAATACGCACGCAAAAAACCACAATGGTGATAAGCCAAAATTAAGTTAACTTATTAACAGCTGGGAATTATCACGTATGTCTGGACAGCGTCAGTCCATTATGAAAACGATTACTGTGGGAACATTGCTCAACAATCGATACCGGTTGCAAACGCAGCTTGGCGAAGGCGGAGCCGGCATTATCTTCAAAGCTGAAGATGAACAGCTCAACCGCGAAGTGGCCATTAAGCTCTTACTGAGCGAGGGCGACATCAGCGGCGACAAATTGGCCCGCTTTCGGGGCGAGGCCCGGTCGGTGGCCCGCTTAAACCACCCCAATATCATCACCCTGTATGATTACGCCGAGGAAGATGGCCGCCCTTATCTGGTCATCGAATATATCCCCGGCATGGACCTATGGGAGCTTGATAACGGGTACGCCCCCAATTTGATGCCCCTGGCCGAGGCATTGCCTATTTTCGACGGGATTTTGGCCGCGTTGGAATATTCCCACGCGCATCAGGTTATCCATCGAGATTTGAAACCGGAAAATGTCATGATCACGCCGAATAAACAGATCAAAGTCATGGACTTTGGACTGGCCCGCATCGAGGGGCAGTCGCGTTTGACCCAGGATGGCCTGGTAGCCGGCACGGCCGCCTATCTGGCCCCCGAATTGGCGCAGGGCGAACCGGGCGATCACCGGGTTGATTTGTACGCGATGGGCGTGATCATGTATGAACTCACCACCGGCCGCCGGCCTTTTTCCGGGGATGATCCGCTGACCATCGTGTCGCAGCATATTCACGCTCCGGTCGTTCCACCGCAACATTATAATTCGTCTATCCCGAACGAACTGCAAGCTGTCATTCTCAAACTGCTGGCCAAAGCTCCCAACGATCGTTACGCCACCGCCGGCGAGGCCCGCCGCGCCCTGGCCCCGGTCATCGAGCGGCTGACCACCTCCGACGCGACGGCCGGCGAAGCTGAGGTTCCATCCCTCACCGAAGATCCGGCTAATGTCCAAGCTCTGTTAGAACGAATTGCCCGCGGCAAGATGGTGGGCCGCGAAGATGAACTGCAAAAACTCAAAGAGCATTGGGACCTGGTTCGGTTGGGGGAACCCGAGACCGAGCCGCTGGTTATCATCTCCGGCGAAGGCGGCATTGGCAAAACCCGGCTTTTGCGCGAACTTCAGGTCTATGCGGGCCTACGCGATGGCTATATTATCTACGGCCGCGCCCATGAGCAAGACGCCGGCACCCCTTACGCTCTCTTTGCCCGAGTCCTGCGCAACTACATCGCTGACCAGCCGGCCGATGTCTTGCAACATCAGATGAGCGGTTTTATGGCCGGTGAAATCATCAAATTGGTGCCCCAAGTGGCCGAAAAGATGGGCTATATCCAACCCAATCCCTCGCTGGAGCCGTCGGCGGAACGGGCGCGGCTGCTGGATCAGGTCAGCCGGTTTATCCTTAACATCGCCCAAGACCGGCCGGCGCTGCTGCTGTTGGATGATCTCCATTTCGCCGATCCCGGCAGCCTGGAGATCTTAAATACGCTGATGAGCCGGTCGCTCGGAAATTCATTAATGACGGCGGCCGCTTATCGCGATGTGGCCTTGAGCTATTCGCATCCGGTCAATCGCTTTATCAGTGTGCTGCGCAGCGCTGGGATGGTACGCCAATTTCCCTTGCGACGACTGCCCCAAGGCGCTATTAAACAACTGTTGGAATCGCTGCTGGCCAATAAAATCAGCCGCAAATTTCTCAGATCGATCTACGAAGCGACGGAGGGCAACCCGCTTTTTGTCGAAGAGCTAATCAAGAGTCTGGTTGTCGACGGGCAATTGCAATGGTTGGAAGGCCGGTGGGAACAGCGGAGCGATACGCTGCCCCACATCCCCGGCAGTATCAAGGCCGTCTTAGGCCGGCGGCTGGAGCGCATCTCGGAGCCGACGTTGGAACTGCTGCGCTTGTCAGCGGTCATCGGCCGCTCCTTTGGCCTGGACTTACTGTTGGAGGCCAGCGCCTACGATGACGATAAGATTCAGTGGGCCATTGAAGAAGCCCTCAGCGCCCAACTCATCGAGGTCGTCAGAATCATTGATCAGCCACCGGAGCAAATTGATACCGGCATTGTGGTCTACTACCAATTTCAGCACGCCCTCATCCGCGAGACGCTGTACGAGGAACTGCGGCCGCTGCGCCGGCGGCGGCTGCACCGACGAGTCGGCGCGGCTATGGAGCGGATGGCGGCTGATCACGCCTTTCGCAACCCGGCCATCCTGGCCCGACACTTTATCGCCGGGGCGGAGGACGAAAAAGCGGTGGCTTATCTGCGCCAGGCCGGCAAAAAAGCGATTGAAGTCCATGCCAACCAAGAGGCCGTCGATTACCTAGGCCAAGCCTATGAGATTTTGGAAGACCTATCCCCCGAACTAACCGGCGACGCCCAACGGACGAATTTAGGCCAGCGGTTCGAACTGCTGGCCCAGCAGCGCGATGTCTGCAACATGATGGGCGACCGCGACCGGGAATTTAAAGTGCTGCAAATGATGCTCGATCTGGCCGATCAACTGGATGACCGGCTGCGCCACCTCAAGACGATGAGCCAAATGTCCACTTACTACTGGCACGTGGGCAATCTGGCCCAGGCGGAACAGACCGCTCGTGAGGCCCTGCAAATGGCTCGCACGGCTAATGATGAAGGCGGCCAACAAGCCGCTTTGGAGCGCATCGCCCGCGTCTTGTGGACCCAGCGAGACCCGCGCAGCATGGAATTCGCCACCCAGGCGCTGGTGCTGGCCCAAAA
>JAGRCC010000452.1 GCA_020433785.1 Anaerolineae bacterium | reverse complement strand
AATCCTTCACAAAAATTAAAAAGAGCAACACTTGAAAGTGAAGGTTGCTCTTTTTGCTATGGTCGTACGGGTAATCAACTATGGTAGTGCGGGTATTGTCCCATTAGGCACAAAGCCGCTGGCCGCACACACAAATTTTACCTCATCAGAAATGATCTGTCGGCCGGTCTGCGTGCCGGAAGTGGTGGCGCTGCCGATGTATTTAGCGCCGTAAAGTTTGCCCGGATTACTGATGCCAAGACAGCCCGGCGGTGAAACCGCTACTGAGAATGGCTGGGGAGTTACCGCGCTGTCTTCAATTTCGGTTGGTGGGGTGCCCTGTTGAGAGCGTGTACCGAGCGTAGCCGAGCCGCTGGCAGCCGTGCCCCCGATTTCAAGGGGCAAATTATTAATGCGCCGCCAGTCTGAATAGTACCCCCCTCCACAATTAATAAAAGAAACAGGGGCCGGACAGGGTGACGGACTGACCCAATCCGCTTCGTAACTCTCAACGTTGACGGCGGTTTGGACAGTCGCCTCGGTCTCGAAGTATTCATATTCCACTTTGGCCGTTCCGGGAGCAACTTCCGTTGAGAACCTCACGTTATCAGTCTGAGCCGCAACCGGCGCGTTGGTATTAAAGGTGGCGCTCAGGACAAATCGTTCTTCCGTGGGTGGGCTAACCCGAACAATAATCTGTTGTTCGACAAAACAGACCCCATTTTCGGCAAACAGGGTTAGGGTGTAATCGCCCACAATGGTTGGGGTAAAGTTGGCTCGATCGCGGGGATCGGTCGTTGTAATAACTTCGACATCCCCGGTGGGGTTCTCGATAATCAACTGAAAACTAGTGATGTTGAAAACACTCCAGTCAATCGTCAACAACTGCCCTACTGTTGCCGGCAGCGGACCGGCTCCCGGGATGCCTTCTCCAGGACCAACTAAGTTGCCGTCGACCCCCAAAATTCTAAAGGTTACGGACGGCGCGCCGTAAATTCGTTCTTGCGGCCCTAATTGCGGCTGGTTACATTCTCTCACTACGTCCATCGTAACCCCAATGATCGGCCCAAAATAGACCCCCTGTGGATTGCGCATCCGCCAGTAGCTTTGATGGATACCAGGGTAAGCCGGAACGTTGAGCAAAACCTCCACCACGGCAATTTGATTGGGTTTACCTTCCGGCAAAATCAGCCGGTTGGTATCGATCAGTTGGTTGCGGGGTCTCAAATCAGCGGGGAAGGTGGACTCAAACGCCACGCCACCTGATCCCATCGAGCGTCCGCCATAAAAGGCCAGCTCGTAACCCGGCCCCCAAGTACAGGTGCCAATATTTCTGAGTTTCCAGGCCCGATGAACAATGGTACCGCCGGCGACTTTCTTGGCAATATCATCCGGTCCGGGGATGAATTCGCGGCGGGTGTTGGCGCTGCTTTCAAAAGCGCCGACATTGGCTGCGCTTGTATCGGCAAATATCCCGACAAATTCGGCTGCATCGCACACCGGTGGAATTCGGCGGGGCAGTTGGTCCTGAGTTGGTCCCCACGGTACGCCCGGCGCCGGCGGTGGCGGTGGGTAGGTTACGGTCGTAGGTCTGGTTGATTTTAAAGTGGTTGAGGCTTCAGCATCTAGCACCACAATTTCGGCATCGGGAGCCTGGAAAGCGGCATTGCCCTGGACAACAGGTGTGGCATTTACTTCGGTCGGGCGGGCAATGATGACATTGGCGGTTGGGGTGGGGGTAGGCCCCTGAAAGCCGGCTGTTTGCACTTCGGCGGCCGGCGGCGGAATTGAAACGATGTTGTCGGCCGGTTGGGCGTTAACCTGAATTGCCAGCCGGACCTCGGAACCGCCGGCCGCGTTAAAGGCTTCAGTCGCTACCGTGTAAGTGCCCGGTTGGTTGGGCGTCCAGGCCTGGGTTACGCTTCCGTTATTGGGTACATCGGCCCGGATGATCTGCGGTTGTTCCGTTTCGCGCTGAACGGTCAGCTCGACCCGCGATATATTGGGGCTGGTGTATACACTCTGAATTTGCAGCGGACTGTTAACAAAGACGTTTGCTACCTGCCCGGTGCCGCTCGCGACCGGCGCGACAATCTTGGTCTGAGTTTGGCCACTGGTCACTTCTTCGCCAAACCGAATCTGGTTACAGGCGCTTATAACAAGTATTAGCCCTAAAATGACCGAGGCAACAATAAGAGCTACTCTAAATCTTGTAAGGAATCCCGCCATAATGTCCTCTATTCCACATCAAAGCTAATGTAAGCTGATTCGGCTTTTTGCCCCAGCTTATTAAATCCTACCACCTTAATAACATAATGCCCCGACTGAATCGGGGTAAATTCTTGCAGCGTGGTAAATGTGGTCTGGTCGAACGGAGGGGCATCGGAGCGCAAGAGAACATCCTGTTGACCCGAAGGCAGTTGAACCGCATGGAGTTCCACATGCGACACGCCGGGCGGATTGGCCTCGGTCAAGGAGCGTACGATTAGCGGTGTTCCCGACGGCAGACTGGTTTCCGGAGCTTTGACTAAGAGCTGCGTTTGAATGCCGTTGGAGATTTCCGGCGGCGTTTCATTAGAACTACAAGCCGTAACCAGCATGGCCAATAACAAAATGACAATGCTCCCAAGATAACCCGATGCGCGTCGTGTGGCTGGCATGAACTGCTCCTCCGAAAATAGCCGGTTAGGTGGATCGTTAAATAGGGTGATGATTGGATGGTTTGACAGATTGGTAGTTTGATAGATTGATAGTCGGTCGCATTTACCAACCAACCAACCAACCAACCAACTAACTAACTAACCATCTAACTAACTAATTTACCGATTGTAATATGTAAAGTCAATATGTCAAGTTGATTATAACATAAGAGTTCTAAAAAGGGGAGTCTTGATTTGTAATTTTATGACAAGTTTACTCATTTATTTTAAATTTTTGACATAATCTCTTCTAGAAAGACCTTCAGTTGACCGGATAGGTGTCCGGTATCACCCCGGCCGAGACAAAGTATCGGTTCGGCGTATTGCCATACCGGTCAATCCAGTCAATCACGGTTTCAGAGGCGATGTTAATGCGGGGAATACGATGTGGGGTGAATAGGTTAGAATAGGGCGAGAGCGCGGCGGTATCGGCGACGATGGTGATCAGGGGATAATCATATTCTTGGCCGTTGAACGCCCCCATTTGCAGCAGGCTCAGGGCCGGCGCCTGATCGATGGTTTCCAGAGCCAGCGAGTCGATTTCATAGCCGGGCAGCAGCGTTTCCAGTGTCGCTTCGCCGCTGAGCCGGCGGCGAGTCTCTCGATAGGTAGTCTCAGGATCCTCAGGCAAATAAAGGCCGACCTCCATCCCAGCGTCGATGAGGGTTTGCAGCTTTTGCTCGGCCAATTCCGGCTGGCCGAAAAGCGTGTATTCGGCTTGATCGGCTGCCGGCTGAACAAAGAATGTTGCCCGCAGTGGCCAGTCGGCCGGATGTTGTTGGTGGAAGGCGTTCAGCACCCCCATGGCCGTATTGGGATCGATGTCGCCGTTGGGTAATAGGCGGTATTGGCTCTCGTGAGAGCCGTCAAAGGTCAGCACCACCGGCCGCTTGCCGGCGGGTACTCCATTCAAATGGTGAGCCAGCAGCTCATCCGATTGGAACGACGGCCAACCTTCCTCGGCCAGTTTGGTCAGATCTTGCTGATATTTGGTCTGGCCCATGGCTAGATCGCGCAAGTTGATCGGATAGAAGCCGGCCGCCCGTAGTTGCCCCAAATCCTGGCGAAAACCGGCCAGGCTACGCTGGGTGGCGGTATCGGTACGGCCAAAGTTACGATATCGCAGAATCATAATCTCACCCTGTTCGTAAGGCGGATAGTTGGCGGTGGTGGTGGTTACCAGGGCATCGGCCGTGTATTCGACGCGGGGATCCCACAGCAGCCAGCCGCCGCTGCCGGAGTCGTAAGCGCCCAGCATCTGCTCGCGGATTTCGGCGGGGGTGTAGGTCCGCCGGTCGAAGGCGTAATCGGGGAAATCCTGAATCCAGGGGCGTAAAATGATATCAGGATTGGCCGGTTTGACTTTAGCCATAGCCCGCAGCATGCTTTCATAAACGACCGCATAAGGATGCGCTATAATCAAATCGTTATATTGGGGTAGGCCGGGCAGCCCGTAGCCGTAAGTAGACGGATACACCATCGGCGAGAGAACATCGAGATGAGCGGCTATTTGGGGCAGGTCCTGCCCGATTCCAAAATCACCCTCGTTCCAGGTAGTGTAGCCGAAAACGTCGGCGGCTAATTTAGCGTTATAGGGCGTCAGCGCGGCCTTGGCTTTCGCCAGAAAGCTGGAGATAGCCGCTGTCCGCACCGCTGCGTTTACTTCAGGCAGTGAATAATCGATGCTGCTCAAATTGCCGTCGGTCGGAAATCGGACGTAATCGAACTGAATCTCATCAAAACCGCGCTCGGCAGCTTCGACGGCCAGGGCGATGTTGTAATCCCACACCCCTTCTTGGAAAGCTTCGAGCCAGGGTAAATTCTCCCCATCGAGCCAGAGCTGGCCGCCGGTGGTTTTAACGGCCCATTCCGGATGGGCGTGGGCCAAATAGTCATCCTTGAAAACCACAATCCGGGCAATGGTGTAGATGTTGCGCGCTTTGAAATCTTGCATCAAGGCCGGCCAGTCGGTGATGGTCGGCGCGTCATTCGCGCCGATAGCTGTGGCGGTAATAACATCACTTTGATAACTGAGGAGGCCAAAATCGCCTTTAATATCGATCACCACGGCGTTGAGTTCGGTTGTTTCGAGGAGGTTGAAAATATGGCGGCGATAGCTGTCGCTGCCGGCGGCGTAGTAAGTCATGTATACGCCTTTAACGTAGGTTTCCGGCTCCGGGACGCCTGGAACGGTCGAGTCTGACTCGGTATCGCTGCTTTCAAGCGCGGTCGATGGGACGGGGGTTGGTGAGTCGGCCTGAACCGGATGAGGGTAAACGGCCAAACCCAAACTCAAGCCGACTATTAAAGCAATTGTGGCGATGGCAATTCTCAGCATATCACGCCTTTGTTATGGCTATCGTAATGTTGATAATAGAAATGAAAAAGGGTTCGTCAAGACTGATTCTTTATCCATTTTGCCCGATTTTTAACTTTATGTACAGTTACAGGATCCATGTTTTACTATTAAATTATGGATTCTGCCAATTTTGATATAGAATAGTACGCTTGAAGCAGCAATGCCTTGGTTTGAATGAGAGCCTTTTCATTGATATTGTAGTAACGTTGGTGTGATCGTTGGTTTGGCGTTGGATTCAAAAGGGCTTAAGCCTTCCTACGGGAGGGTAAAGTGTGGTATGATAGGGGTATCGTTTTTAAAAGGACATCCAAAAGTTTCAGTTTTGCATGTCTTTTCAAACTAATCTAAAGGATCCCTAGTAGACGGCGTATAACCTATGTGTAACAAAGATGTCAATAAAGAAGTCAACGAAAATGTGGTTATCACCCGCTGGCAAGCCGGTGATCAAGATGCCTTTGACGAAT
>JAGRCC010000451.1 GCA_020433785.1 Anaerolineae bacterium | reverse complement strand
TCGGTTAAAGCGTTGAAGCTAAGAACGAAACTGAACAGGGCCAGCAGCAGGGTTAACAGGCCGGTCGTGTAAGCTATAATCTTATTGGCGTTCATCGATTCTCCCTTCGGTCAAAACCTCTCTGAGGTTGTCTAACCCGGCCTCGCTGCCGTCCAACCATTCGAGCAGGCCGGCTTGGGCCATATCCTGAACAACGGCCATAAAAAAGTCATCTTCAATCGGCGCTTGGTACTGCTGCCAGACTTGGAGATAAGCTCGCCAACTGTGCAAAGCGTTTAACGCTGTGTCTGTGGCTTTGAGCCAGGCGTGAATCGATTCCTGTTTGGTGGTCATCATTGCACCTCTACCAGGTGGGTATCACGCGGCAGCCGGTGAACGGTGGCCAGGCCAAAATCAACGGTTAAGCTGTCTCTATCGGCGGCCAGTACTCTACCGACGGTACCGGCCGGAATGGTTAAGCCGGTCAACTGGGCGCGAAGATCAACCGCTGCTCGAACGGTCAAAATATCCTCTTGAGTGAACCAGGTCTGGCCCTGCTGGGTGAGTTCACCGGCGGCGGCTAATACCGCCTCTTGTGGCGTTAGGGCCGGCTGGGTGCCGTTCGATTCGGCTTTGGCCTGCTCCAGCAGCCGGATCGCCCGGTCTATTTCGGCCTGGAGATAATCAATTTGCCCCTGCAGGAGCAGGATTTGATACTGCTGAAAGAAAATTAGGGATAGTTGCCCGGTTTGGGCGGGTGGGGTAGAATTTTGGTTAGACATTGCACTATGCTCCTTTAGCTGATAGTGTGGTGTTAGAAAGCGCGTCAGGGGGCCATCCTGATGCGCTTTTCGCATCTGACTGGATTACTATTTTTCCGCGAGTCTAGAATCGATTGCGGTCCGCAGTTTTTTGAGATAAATTTGGTAGTCTGGTGAGCACAGATCGGTTTGAACATCGTTCAAGCTGGCGACGGCAAACTCCATGTGTCCCTCAATAACCTCGGCTTCAACCGCTTGTCTTTGTTTTGATTTTTTACTCATGATATTCCTCCGATAATAAGTTGAGATTTTAATTTTTGACGATTTCACGCCCGTTTTGGGCGGCTTGCCTCATTTCATTTTCCTTGGCCCGCATCAGCAAAACGCCGACCATATTCGATAAACTCCGATTCTGGGCCTTTGCCCGATCTTGAATCCACCGCTTTAGATCATCTGACACCACAGCCGTGATAAAAACCTTGTCATCTGAGATAGCCATACTCACCCCCGATAATTACATTAATGTTTGAAATAATTACATATTAACAAGAGTTTACCACAGTTATAAACTCTTGTCAAAAAGCAACTTTTATTTACGCACAAGAAAGTTTTTTTATGTTAAAATGTACGTGCAAGTAAAAGAATCTTAGCGGGAAGAAAAAAACGTGGATGATCTTATTACGTGGCTTGAGTCTGAATTGAAGAATCGACAGTGGAAGCCGGCTGACTTGGCCAGGGCGGCCAACGTACCAGACGCAACGATTAGCCGGATACTAAACGGACGCACTAGGGCCGGTGTGGAAACGTGTAACGCCCTGGCTGAAGCATTGAACGAGCCACACGAGCGGGTGTTTCGGCTGGCTGGGTTATTACCCCCATTGCCGGCCGGTGACGATCCTGCCCTGAACGAGGGAATCGAGTTACTTAGGTCCATGTCTACCACGCAACGCCGTGAGGCGATAAAATATCTTCGATTCCTGTTAGAACAGAATGATTAAAAAAAATAGGGTTGCCGAACGACAGACCAGACAAGAATCAAAAAGGCCGCGAGTCTATGCTCGCGGCCTTTTTTTATACGATTTACCACCTGGAGACTTCCGCCCCAGCCGGCTCATACAGTATAGCCAGATCCTTCTCTGAGTTGTTCCAGATATTCGTACCGAAGCCACAATTAAAGCCACCTTTCCCGGCGTCTTCAGCCATAGCCCAGACCCTGAGTGTCTCACCTGGCTGAATGGTTCCTCCCAAGGCGCAATTTTGACTTCCCCTATCCGAAAGCAGATTCCAGCCAGATAAATCAACAGCAGCCCCCGAACTGTTTTGAATGTCCACAAATTCGGCCTTTTTATCTACGCCTACGATAGCCACCCCGCCCCCTATAATAGGGGCTTCAGGTTGCTCCTGCGCGACATTACCCCACATACCGGCCCCCGCTTCTTGGGCTGCCTGCTGGACAGCCAGGAAACGATCCACATATTTCACATCTGGCGGATAGGTTGAGACTTGAGCCAGGCCCTGCCTCAACAACTCCTCTTGGACCATGACAGGCCCCACATACACATACCGCAGCAATCGTCCATACCGGTCGGTTTCGCTAACGTCTTTTTCTAAGGTTACAGTTTGGCCCTCGACTAACTGTCGATTCGCTTCAGTGGCTTCCGGGCCGAACGGCTCAATCGGTCTATTTGGGTCTTTGGTCTCCGGTGTATCGATTAGGGTATATCTCACCCGGTATTCAACCCCGTCGATCAACACGTCGATAGTATCGCCATCAACAACGTTGATGACCTGTGCTTGCTGCTGGGTCGGTTGTTCATTAGTTGCCAGTTCAGCAACTTCCACGACCGGTTCAGGCGTGAATGTCGGCTCAGGCGTAGGCTCTACTACAGTAGGTGACGGTTCTATCGCATTGGTGGGAATCGGGGTAGGGGTGTTTGTTGGGGCGGCTGTAGGCGGAATCGGTGTGGGTTCTGGCGTGTTGGTTGGTTCTGCTATTGCAATTTGTGTTGGGGGCTGGGTGGGCGGTTCTTCAGATTCGGCTAATTCAACTACCTTAACCCGCGCCGGCTCCGGTCCGTCTGATACTGCCAGTAATAGATAGGCGAATCCAACAGCGCAAACTGTAAGGACGGCGATACTACCTGTAAAAATTAAAACAACCTTGGTTGCTCTGGACATCTCTGTCTCTCCTCTTGTGACTTACGGTCTGTTTTTATCTCATCATATTACTAACAAATCAGATCGGTATAAGAGAATCGTTTGAATTTCATGTGAAATTGTTACATTGGTTTCAATAGTTCGTTTTTGTTACAGTGGGGTATCGTCTGGCACTGTAAAAACATATCGGGTTTGACGGCCAGTTGGGCGCGCATGATGGCGTTGTCACGGTGGCCGTTTAGGGGCAGATGGGAGAGGAGGGCGCGGAAGTGAGTCTCGCGCCAATCCTGTGTAACTTTAGTTACATCGTCTGTAACTACTCCATTTTTACCACTCGTAACTACCTTTGAATTTGTAGTTACACCCCTAGCTTCTGCCCATGCAATGTAATGCAACTTCTCTTTTATATCAGCGTGTTGTTTTACTTGTACTCTACTCCACCCCAGCACCTTTTGCGCCTCTTGATTGCCCAGCTTCCAGCACAACTCGGCATAATCAAAGACATCGTACCGGCTCGTGTCCGTGCCGTCACTGAACCGGCTCAGGGCTTGCCGGATGACGGCTAATTGGCCGCGCATGACGGCGTTGTCGCGGTGGCCGTTGAGGGGTAGATGGGACAAAAGGGCGCGGAAGTGGGATTCCTTCCAATTAACAATTGTTATATCTGATATAACAACAGATTCGGTATCGGCAATTAACAAATTTGAATTTTTTGTTATACCCCTAGATAGACCCCAGGCTAAAGGATGCAACGCTGTTTTTATCCTGGTGTAATAACTCACTTGTGGTTGACTCCACCCCAACACCTGCTGCGCCTCCTGGTTCCCCAACTTCCAGCAAAGCTCGGCATAATCAAAGACATCGTACCGGCTTGTATCCGTGCCGTCCTCGTTGCACCTTATGGCGTGTCGAATCCGGTTAACGCGCCCGCTCTGCCTCCTCTATAGCCGCCATGCGTTCCTCCAGAATCGCCAGCCTAAAATCGGGCAGCCGGGCCAATAAAATGCGCGCCGCCATGATCCGCTCTCGCGTCTCGGCCCCCTCATTGGCCACGACCTTGCGCAGATAGGCCGCCGCCTCAGAAGCGCCGCCGGCAATGCCTCGCGCCGCTTCGTGCACCGCTTCGGCTTCGGCTTTGGCGAGCGCCTTCTGAAATGCCGAATCGTCCTTCATCCAACGCCGGATAGTTCGCGAGTTGACGCCGGCGGAGTCGGCGGCCTTCTCTATTGTCGATTCGGTTAGCAACGCAGCGATTACCCGCTGCTGTTTCGTTGAAAGTTCGGACATTCTCGGACTCTTTCGGCTATCCGTAGCTGTACGAGCCGCTTTGGGCGCTGTCAAATAATCGCTCTAAACGGCGCTCGATTTCATCACCAATTGCGGCCGGGTCACTGCCAGAAATGTTAAATACGGGCGCGAAAGTTGGGCTGTTATTCGTAACGTTACCCCCGGCCCCGGCCCCGGCTGCCGGTGTAGCAGTGGCCAGCGCCGCCTCGCGAGATGCTGCTAGGTCGTCAATCGGCGCGGCAATCGAGGCCGTAACCGCCTGGTTTACGCCGGGCGCGGCTTGCGTTATGCCCATCGCGACGCCCTCAGAAAACGGACGGCCGATGAGGTCGGCCGTTGTTCTGGAGGGCGATCCGGTTCGTAAAAACGATGTAGCCGCCGATAGAGCGTCCTTCGCCGCGTCTAGGGCGGCGTCTGCGATAGCACTGGCCCCGGAGGTGATCCCGGCGGCAATGCCCTCCACTAGAGCGGTCCCGATCTCTGACCAGCTCATGCCCTTGAAGGCGTCCCATATTTGCTCAAAGTTGCCCTTGGCAAACGCCAGCGACGTGACGGGTACAATGGTCGAGATAAGGGCCTGCATGATGCCCTTCCAGACCTCGCTAAAGACGGTAACCGTGCCCTCTTTTGGCTCCTCGCCGGTAAGGTAGGTAAAGATGCCCTGAAAGACGCCGGTAGCGATGCCGCTACCGACCGCTAAAAGCGCCTCGAGTATGGTCGGGAGAGATAGGACCAGGCCGGTGGCCAGATTGGCCAGGATAGAGACCAGGCGGTCGGTATTAGAGACACTGGTCGCCATGCCGACGATAAGCGCATCGACCAGGGCCATGCCCAGCGCCTGGAGTCTCTGGCTGCCCCCTTCGGATTCGGCCCATGTCTGGATTGCCTGGCCGAGCTTATTTAGCTCCTCGAGACCCTTGGGGATAGCGACCTCGTCAATCCAGCCCCAGAACTGATCGCCCCAGTAAATCAGGGCGTTGGCCACTTTGGGCCACTGGCTGCCCAGCAGGTTAATGATAAGGTCGGTGACCTGGTTCATTAGGTCCGGCCCGGTGGCCAAGACACCATCAGAGCCGGTGATCCAACTCCAAAAGGCCGAGACCGCGCCGGCAAAGCCGCCCTCGTTGAAGCCGTTAACCAGGACGCCCAGCATGGCCTGGGCGAACTCCTGTACCTTGACTGTTCCTTCAGCCAGGTAGCCAAAGAACTCAATGATGGCGGCGGAGTTGGCTTTTATAAATTCGGTAAACTGCTGGATCGCGTTGGTGGCAATGGGGAGGAATTTATCGCCGATACCCAACGTAAGGGCATCGAAGACACCCTTCAAGATTTCAATTTGGCCATTGAGGTTGTCCATGCGGGTGGCCGCGTTCTCGGCTGCCGAGGTATCGCCCATTGTCGCTTGAAGCTGCTCGAATTTGGTGGTCATGCCATCGGCTGAGGTTGCCCCCAGTTCCATCAAGCCAACGGCGGCCCGCATCGAGTCGGTGCCGAATATGGTTGAGAGAGCGACGTTGCGCTGTTCCTCGGACAGGTCAGCAAACGTCTCGTTGAGGATTTTGGATATATCGGCCATGCTCTTAAGCTGGCCGTTGGCGTCAAAGAATCGGTTGGTGCCGTCTTCGGTGATGATACCTAACTCGGCCAAAGCTTTCTTGGCTGTACTGGACGTTGGGGCCAGACGCTGTAGGAAGACCTTGAAACTAGTGCCGGCGTCTGCCCCAGAAGCAAACAAAGACGCGATGCCGGCGATAGAGGTTGTGAAGTCCTCAAACTCCACCCCGGCAGCCCCGGCCACGCCACCGCCTTGAGCTAGAGCTAGCCGGAAGTCGTCAAAGCCGAATTTGGAGTTATTGACCACTGATGTTATGCCGTCCACGGCTTGGGTCATGTCTTCGGCTTTGATCTTGAAGATGGCCATGACATCGGTAGCCACGTCGGCAGCCGGGCCGAATTGCGCGCCGGTGGCGTTGGCGAGGAGGACCGTCGAATGAGCCGCGCCGGCCATGATCTGGTCAACTTTGAGACCGTTGCGCCCCAGTAGCTCGATGGCGTCAGCGGCCTCAAAGGCAGTGACTTTGAGGCCGGGGTCAAGGGAGAGATCGTCGATGAGGCCGCGCAGCTCGCCGACCTCTTCGTTGGTCGCACCGGTCACGGCCTTGACCCCGCTGAGCTGCTCTTGCAGGTCGGCGGATTTATTGATACTGTACCCGATGGCCGCCGTTAACCCGCCGGCAGCGGCCGCTGCCCCGCCCAGGGCCAGGCCGGTAGCAGCCAAGACCGGATTAAGGCCGAGTAGGCCACCGCTCAGACCGCCAACTCCTTTTTGTAGGCCGAGGATGTTGGTATGGGCCTGGTCCGTGTCTATCGTGATAGACCCATAAGCGTTCCCGAGATTGATTCCTCCGGGCATGTGTTACCTCCATAGATGCCCCGGAAACATTCAATCTCTGCCAGGCGGGTTATATTTTTTTGATAAAAAAAGGGCATTGTCACTTAGACAACGCCCCGGAAACATTCAATCTCTGCCAGGCGGCAGGCTATTTACTATTTGTTAATTCAATCTAATCTAATCAGTCGTCAGGGGCCCACCGGCTCGCCCGTTCAGTGGCCCAGAGAATGATGACTCTTTTATCATCGATGGACAGTTGATCTGGCGGTATTTTCGGCTGCACCAGCGCGTTTTTAGTCAACAAGTTGAGCAGCCGGTTGTACCCGGCTGCTTTTTCGTCACTAGACAGACCTGGTTTATTGCTGATGTCAACCAGCTCATCGGGCAAAAATCCGCATTGAGCCATAGTATGCAGGCAGATTCGGCGAATCGTGACCGTCCGATAGGACGGCAGTAGGACCGTTTTAGTTTCGTATTTTAACGCCATGCCGCTCAAACATCTCTAGCAATTGTGGCGGCCACGCTTCAGCCGGAAAATTCGGAAATTCCGTCATGTCCTCATCTACCATCTGTTGGAGAATCGCCGCGTAAGATCCAGCATGGTCCGCCTGCTCCCATAATGCGCCGGACTCGGCAATAAACAGATTGATGAGAAGCTGATCGAGTTCAGGCGCGGACATAGCTTCGATATCGGCCCGGATCCTGTCCAGATTATCAGCCGCCGCCCATTGCGCCGCGCGCGATTCCACCAAATCGAGTCGTTTTTGTAATTGGTTAATGTTCATAATTCCCTCGCGTATCCGGCCGCCAGCTCATCAGCCAACGCCGGCCAGCGCGACGCAACGCGCTCCAGCGTCCGGGCCGCGTCGTTAATCGACTGGTGAACCAGCCAGACTGGTCCCGCCAGTTCGACGGCGCGCTGGGTGATGCCTGCAACCACTTCGGGTGGATGATAGAGGTTCAAAACTCGCGTGTAATCGGCGTCAAACTCAAACCAGTGTTCACCCAACGCCGACGGCGGCCCCCACAAGGCCGGCTTTACTGACAAATCAATAATATCTGTACAATTTTGGATCCACGCATGCCCCGGTCTCGTGTGTTCATGTTTAACCGATTCGGCCCATGTCGGTTTGGCCAATAACGGCAGCCCGCTGGCATGCGTTATTGGCAACGTCGGCGGCTCATCGATGTACACACCAGCGAACCCGCCGATAGGCTCGTAATGACCGCCGGTCAGAATCCGCAGCAAATCAGCCCCGGCGACTGCATAAGTTTTACATCGCCATAGGCCGCGGTCGGTATGGTCCCACTCCGCTACTGCCGCGTGGACAGCGGCGGCGATGGCTCGCTTCATGGCCGGCTCAATCATCGCCAATCACCCCCAGCGCGATCAGTGCCTCAATCAGCGTTAGCGGTTGCCAATCGACATAGCCGAGTCCGGCGCACACGTCGCATTTGATAACCGCCCTCTGATCGGGCGCGTAGATTCCGGTTCGGGTGCGGATATAGTCGATATCCCGACCATCCTTTAGGTACTGCTGAATGGTTAGCCACCGGCTGTTAACGTGATACCCCCGGCCCCGGCAGCGTTCGCACCACAGCGCGCGCGTAACGAAATATTCAACCGGCCTTCCGGCCAGCTTGCGAGCCGCGGCCCGATAGGTCGATCCGGTCGGTATGGTGAGCCGTTCGCAGCATTCCGGCGGTAATTCGTCACTGCATTCTGACAATTGCACCAATAGCCAGCGCAGATCGCGCGGTTCGCCATCTGCGGTTATCGCCGGATCAGGGTTGCTGGCTAGATCGTTGAGGTAATTTATAAAAACTTCTTTTAGCAAAGGTGCCTCCATAATACTTTAGGTTAACGAGGTGAACGGGTGAACAAGGTGAACAATTAACAATCAGTCATCATAATGACTGTAGTAATTCAAATATCCAGAATCCTCACTAGGTGGTTCAAAATCGTCGAAATAGGGCTGTAAGTGCCCATTTTTATGTCCGTTGCTATAATTTTGTGTATCATCAAAAGAGTTATTGTTTTCACCTTGTTCACCTTGTTCACCTTGTTCACCCGGTGAACAACTGGTGCGCCGGTATGGACCACGACTCTGAGGTTGTTCAACGACTCCTTCGGTTTCGAGCTTACACAAAACTTTATGAATGTAGCTCTTTGATTTACTGAGATGGTTAGAGAGTTTGGTGAGAGTCGTTTCACCCCCAAAATCGTCTAAGGCGTCCAAAATCTCTTGACGGCCTTCAGTTCTGGCCACCTCATCGGCTTCGCCCAAATACTGCCAGCAGCAAAACTCCTTATCAAACTTTACAGCTAACTCTTTTTCGTCTTGGTCGCGGCCAGTCGCCTTGAGCGTGGCGACGGTTTCCATGCGTTTACGATAGAGACCAATGATAGTATCAGCCACGCCCGTTTTGCCAGTTGCTCCCGAAACATCATCAATCAGATCGGTGATATCACCAGCCGGTTTCCGATGGTGGTCAATGAGTAGGATCGTACAGCCAAACTCCATAGCCAGCCGTTGAAGCGGGTCATAAAGGCCGGTTACGTCTTCGACCTCCTTTTGCCGGAAATTGGCAGCTCGTGAGATGGTATCGATAACAACCAACTCATAACCATTCCGAGCAACCATGTCTGTAAGTTTTTCCATACCGCCGTCTTTTAAATCCGGCCATGTGAATTCAAAGTGGATATTCTCTAGGTCGATGACCCCCGGATCGTTTTCGATCTGCTTTTTAATTCTGGACTTTAACCGGCGGGGGGAGTCCTCTAATGCCAGATAGAGTACCTTGCATTTTCGGACTGGCTCACCAAATACCTTGCCGCCATTACCGGCGGCCAGCACCCATTGGAGGGCCAGCCAGCTTTTACCAAGTTTTGGTCGCCCGGCCAATATGGCTAGGCCGCCCAACGGTAAAATGCCCGGAATGACCCATTCTGGATCAGTAAATTCGGCAGCGAGTAGCTCTTTTAAGGTCCATGTTGTCTTAGTGTTGGGCTTTGTGACGGTTTCAGAAGCTTGCTTGAGGATTTCCGCATAGGTCGACTCGTTGTCATGAGCAGCGGCCAGCCGGCGAGCGTGTTCCAGACGCTGACGTTTGTTGGAATAGTCTTTTATTTTACGGGCATAATCAACGGCATGGGTATGAGTAGGTGTCTGGTTAAGCAGTTGCGTTAAATGCGAAGCTCCGCCGATGCTAATTATCTGGCCCCGGCTGGTCAGCTCGTCGGGCAGTGTAACCATATCAACTGCGATGCCCTGTTCGTGAAGGTGCTTGGCAGCCTCGAATATCCAGCCTGATTTTTCTATAAAAAAATCACCCGGCTCGATTCCTATCTCCTCAATATCTAAAAAAGTAGCTGTTGAATGAATAAGGATACAACCGATCAAAGCCTCTTCAGCCTCTTTGTTGTACAAGATTTTAGCTCGATTCGTGGTCTGGTTCATTGTGTGGCAACCTCCTGAAGAAAACGTGTAACCTCATCCGGCCCGGCCTCCGGTAATCCGCGTAACGGCGGCAATCCCTCACGTCGGCGCTGCTCATTTTTGAACGTAGACCATACGCGTAGACACGAGGCCCGCCGAGCCGGAAATCGGTCAGCGAGTCGAACTGCACAAGTCATTAAACTGTCGAGATCGGAAATTTGTTGCAAAAGCGGCGAAGACATGGTAGAATTGAGTGAATTCAACCTGCTTTTTTTAATCTTTTCTTGTGCCCCTTGTGCCGCCGACATAAGGGGCTTTTCATTTTGTTTAACCATCACTGTCCACCCCCAGGCTAACGAGAGTTAATGCTGAAACGAACCGCGAGCGGTGGTCGCTTGCAATGCGAAGCCGTCGTTGTGCGATGTCCGCAGCGTTGCTTCTAATATGCGGACGTGATAAAATTCCTGGTGCTTCACTCTCTGAGTGAGCGTTTTGAGTGTCCAGCACATTGTTTTGGTTGGTAGCCGTCGGTGTGCTGGACATTTCATTTTTGGGTTTCATTAATTTACTCCTGTTGAATATTTGGCGGTGGCCACAAACCGCGAGATTTACAGGTCTCACGAATTGCGAGTCGGACTGCCTCTGAGATGTTTAAGTACTCATGTTTAGCCAGAGCCTCTAACGCCCTGGCCTCCGCGTCACCAATTCGCGCTTTGCGGCCTACTGGCGGCGCGTTTACAAATTCAGTTTTTTCAACCACGGTTACCTCCTTCTATAGCAGAGAATGAAACGGTTTAGAACCCACGTTCTAATATAGTTTAACAGAATAATTTCTCGAATAAATCAGAATATTTTGCATTATGTAAATAAGCTAGTATATTTTAAGGTTGTTAAATGGTTACGGAATTGGGCCGTTCCGTCACCTATTAGTCATCTTCCTCTAACTTCTTCTCTAATTCAGCCACCCGCGCTCGAAGTCTGGCTATTTCATCGGCATCCGAGGCACTTCTTTTTCTCCGGCCCGACATGGCGACGTCTATCGCTTCGTCAGCCAGTTCGTCTAAGGCATCGATCAAAAGTTCAGCGTAATACTTTGTTATATTTAGACTGGAATGTCTCAAGACCTCATTAATTTTCAAAATATCAACCTCACCACTTTTCTTAGTCATACTTGCGACCATCTGTCGGCCCCGGCCATGCCGGAAGGCGTAGGCATGGGCCTTGGCTGGGTCGATACCGGCGCGGGCCGCGTACTTCTTCAGCGATTTCACGACCGTATTGTAGCCGATGGGGGCATCGCCGGGGACGCCGTCGGGGTGCGCCTCACGCACCGAGTCGAGACGCAACGCCCGGTCACGGTGAACGGCGGTGAAAACGGGCGAGTCCGCGGACATCGAATTGAGACGACCGACGCCGGTCAGGTAGTGGATAATGACCTGGTAAACCTCTCGCCTTATTTCGACCTGCTCAACTTTGCCACTTTTTCCCCGAAAGCTGAATTGGTAGTGTGTAGAGGTCGGTTGGATATCACCCCAGCGCATGCCAATGATCTCACCGATTCGGCAGGCCGTGGACCACAGGGTCATGTAGAGCGCGAAATCACGTAACCCGGTCGGGTTGTCGGTATTGATCGCTGCGAAAAAACTGGCGATCTCTGTGACAGTCAGATAGGTAGGCGTTGAATCGACTTTGTACAGTTCAACGGCCTCGAATGGATTATGCCAGTCGGCTGGTTTAAGAAAAACCTTCCAACCAGTTTCATCGGGATGTAGTAGCCTGGCTACCAAAAGATTTTGGTGATCTTTGGGCCGGTAAGGGATTTTAAATTGCTTTACAAAGTCAAAGAATCCTTTGAGCGCCGTCAATTTGAGATTGACACTAGTCTCACTTAGGCCGGTTCGGTCAAATTCAGACCGAACCCGCTTACCTGACGCCAATTCGACCGTGCCCTTAACCGGCTTACCAACCTCAGACAAAACCACCTTGAACCGCCGGGCGGTGTCGGTGGTCACCATCCAGGGGGTAATTTCTGGCCATACCGAGATATCATCGCCGGCCTGCAAAACCTCATGTTCGTGAAGGGGGTGCAAGTTCCGCTTAATGCCATTAAAGAACTGAGATAGAGCAGTGGCATAAGCTTTTCGGGTATTTCCACGGCGTTGGTTGACCCCGGCTCCCTTACGGGTCTCGACCCAATGCAGATATTCATTTTGAGCACGCTGCCAGAGGTGAACCAGAGTAGCGATCTCTCGGTAAGAGATTGGTGTCTCATTGGCCATGTGATTCTCCCCTACTTCTTTTCTGGCAGAAATTTTAGATAGATTCGCGCCTCTCGTTGCTTAGGCGGCCGGTTGCCGTAGGGCTGACTGCGTTCAATTAGAAGCCAGGGTAGCCGGGCCTTTTTAATTGCGCTGGCCAGGTCGTCGGCAGCCTCCTCAATAATTTCACCTTCGGCCCAGACACGGATCATAATGAGCGGCGTTGGATCGTCGGCGTCTTCGGGCACGTGGTACTCCCATAGTTCGACCTTGCTGTCCCAGAAGTAACCATTCTCTTGGAGAAGCGTGTAAAGCTCCTCTTGGTTGTTGGTTTCGATTGCCGGTAATCCGGCATTGTGCGCGGTCTGGATCGCGCCGGAATATTTAGCGGTCATTTTTGGCATAGTACTTTCTCCATTATTTCACGGAAAATAAGACTGACAACGGCCTGCCAACCCACTGCCAGGCCGCTGACAGCCGATATCTATCATTTAGTCATTGTCAGCGCCTTGGCGGGCATCTGTCACCTGTTCTCTTAGCTCGCGAATCTCGTTGACATGGCGCTGATTCGGACTCTTAACGCCAAAGTACTCTTTGGCCACAGCATAATCACTGGCCCCTTCAGCAAACAGTAGTTGCGCCTTAATGACCTTCGAGTCGGGCAACGCCCGTACTACCTCCGCCGGCGCTTGTACGTATCCGGCAAACGGTCCCGGCAGCGCGTACTCTTGCGGCGTCGCCTTGCTGCCGTCTGGGTTGGTTTTACTGGCCGGGTGGATAAACGCGCGGCGCGGTGCACCGTTGCCGCCGGTTATCTCGACCACGGTCGCCGACTTCCGGATCTGCGCGTCAGGCAGGCCCAGGGCGTCGATAGTGGTCGAGTGACAGCATAGAGTTAAGTGAATATTCACCTTTCTCGATTCGGTTAGTAGGATAGCCAACAAATCCCCGGCCCCGTCAACTTGCCTAACAATGCCGGTCCATTCATCGATGAAAACTGACACTCGTTCATGCTGGCCATAGCCTAAAACGCCGGCTTTGACATCCTCGTAGCGTGCTGTCATCAGTAAAACCAACGACTCCAGCGCGTCACCTATGGCCCCGTAGTCACGCCCGGCTCCGATCACATCAAAACCTAAGATTTTGCTGGGGGCATGGGGGTCAATGGGAATGATTCGGCTGTGGTCGATTCGGCCGGCCACGATGTGCTTAATCAGCGTGGTTTTGCCGGCATCGCTGCCGCCGGCAATGATCAGGCGCTGGGCGTCAATCAGTTTAGGCAGAATCGGCGGCAAAGTCGGCGCTCCTATCTGTTTGGGTGCCTCAGGGACCAGCAGCTCGGGGCGACCTGGGGCGTGCAATTGGTGATATCTTTCCCATAGGGCAATTTGCATGGGCGTCGGATTCTGCGGCAATCCATTAATGTGGGTTAGAGCCGATGTATGCAAAACTTTGGTGGTCGATTCCAGCCCGCCAAAGTGAATCCCAAAAACCTGTTGACCAGCCGGGGCGACAATCGCCTCAAAGTTGGCTTGCCGGTTGAGTAGTGCGGCTTCGGCTTCCGTCTTTAGCGCGTTGGCGTTTCGTTGCCTCACATCTGCGGCGACCAGCCGCTTTTCCATCCGCTTTTTTTCGCCGGCTTGAAGGAAGCCCCAAACTAAGGCCCCACCCAACCCGGCCAGGGTTAACGAGATTACCACGGCCATAACAACGGCGGTCGGAGTGGCCACAACGCCCACCGCGCCAATAACAGCCGGCGCGGCCAGCAGCATGGCCAGCCCCACTGCAAACAGGGCGACTAAACTAACAGCGGTGGTTATACGATTCGATAGCATCGGAACACCTCCACAAACAACACGCCTAAGGCAGCCCCGGTGGCCACAACTACCGGCCATAGGGCCAGGGTGCCCAGGGCCAGCCCGCTGGCAAAGTCGGCAGCTAGGCCCAGGGCAATCATAGTTAAACAAAAGAGCAAAAGAGCGGTCATGCCGCGGTCAGGTTCGGGGGATGTGAGCCAAAAGACGCGGCGGCTAAATCGGGTTTCAATAGCCAAGGCAATAGTCATTTTGATTACCCCTTCCCATTCAGATTGATTTCTACCGGCTCCGCCATGCTCGCCCACCGCTTCGCCGTTGAACCGCTCCGTCCAATGGCCACGCCTACTTCATCCCAGGTGAGGCCCGCCGCCTTGAGCTGCGCAGCATGGTTGTAATCGGATCGAGTCGGCTGGCGGGCCTCGTTGGCCTGGTCCAGGTTGGACTGACGCTCGTCGGCGCTTTGCGCGGCAGGCGGCTTACGGGCCGGCGTCGCGGCCTTGTGCCGCTCGCGTCGCTGCGAGTGGGTGGTTAGCTCGTTGCGCTGGGTCGAGCTGCGGACACTGGCCACCACTGCTGATGAGACTGACAGGGTGACCAGCAGAGCCGGCATTACTCCGCCGAATTGAGGCGCGATTTTGGCCACCAGGACGGCCAGCAATGCGGTAACCAAGTAAACGACGGTGCAGATTGCTGTTATAGCGAAACTCACCACGGGTGGTGCAGCTCCGTACCAAGCGAAAAAGAAGCGCAAGGCGGTCGCGGTGAAGGCCAAGCCGGAGAGCTCAACGACCGTCGCAATTAGAATCGCCACTGACAGCGGGTAATTAAGCGGCGGTGATGTCAGGGCTAAAACAATCAGTACGCCGGCCGTTATTGGTGCCAGCCACACGGTTAGTTTGGTCGCAAACTCAATAATGATGGTTTCGGCTTCATCGAAACGAGTTAGAATTTCTTTGGCGTTCAATTTGTCACCTCCGATAGTTCATCGCCGTGGATACTGTTACTCACGGCCTGATTGCACATTTTGCGTTTCAGAGCGCGCCGAATCGACATTACAGCGCGTCTTAACGCTGATTTAATTGTGAAAATTTGGTTATTGCCCTGGCAAGGGCTTTGGGGTAAAATACCGTTGGTTGCCATTGTGGTTTCACCTCCGAGATGGCAGCTATAGCCCGATGTTTGCACCATCGGGCCTTGAATTTTTTTATACGAGGATCAATTGTGTGGTATGTCGATTTGACTGGGGCGTAATCGATGCGCAAGTTGGATTATTTGCATCAAAAAAAACTCACCCCTACTGATGAACTAAGGGATTTGCTCAAGCAGTTAGAGGACGGTCAGCCGCAACTTAAACAAATTAATCCAACTCAGGCGCTCATTACGCTGCGGAATCTGGATCAAGCCTACCAGTTTTTTAGCCAACTGGAAACGACCGGGGCTGATTTAGCCGCCGAGCGGAGTCGATTTGACAGTATTCAAGCCCATTTAAAAAAGCGGGTGGGCTCCTTGCTGAAAGGTCTAGGTGGCGCTTCTGCTCTGAATGAGTTTCGCCCGAAACCTCCTCCATCACGCGAGCGCTGGTGGTGGTTTATCGATGAGTTGGTGGCGGCACACCAGCGGCGCGTGCTGAAGCAAGCAGTGATTGCGGCTATGATTTGCTTGACTGTGTTGGCAGGCCTGATCATTGCTTTTAAGACCGTACTAGCCCCCTCGCCGGAAGCCGTTGCCCGGCTTGAGGGTGAAGACAACGCTTTCGCGGCCTTTGATGAGAGCGACTACGCCGGAGCTTTAGCGGCCGTTGACTATGCCTTAACCATCGTGCCCGACGATCCGGGCTTATTGCTGATTAGAGGGGTGGCTTTGGAAGCCCTGGGTCGAACCGACGAGGCGCAGCAAAATTTTGATCAGGCCAAAACGCTATTTGAGAGTCCAGTCAATTTTTACATCGGACGGGGGCAAATTTACTTGCGAACGAACCAGTTTGAAAAAACTGAAGCCGAGGCCCGGTCGGCCCTAGCCTTAGATGAAACCAACGCCACAGCCTGGCTGCTGCTGGGGCAATCGTTTGAGCTACAAGATAAGCGGGCTGAGGCTATTTCAGCCTACCAGCAAGCCTCTGAATTGGCCGTAGCCAGCGGGAATAACGAAGTGGTCGTTTTAGCGCGACTGGCGCTAGGGCGAATGAGCAGCGTGCCTTGACTGCCGACTCTGGACCTGGGACCCCTCGTCTGAGGAATTGATCATTTGTGAAAAAGGATGTGTATAGAGGCCATGAAAACTAAGTTAGCCCTGACAATGACTTCCCCTATCGACGAGATGACTCTGGCCGCCGTGGATAGTTTTTACCGACTCAATTCGGATACTGAGACCGATACCCCTACCGACACGGAAACGGCCACGGATATCGATCTGGAATTTGTGGTGGTCAGCGACGAAGAGTTAGAAAGACCTTATCGGGTGATCATTCATAATGATAATGTGACCACCTTTGAATTTGTAATCAACATTTTGGTGACCGTTTTTACCGTAACCTTCGCGCGGGCTACCCGGATTGCCTATGAAGCGCATAGCCGGGGTAATGCCTATGTCTGCACCTTACCGTTAGAACAGGCCAAAAGCAAAGTGTTCAAAGCCCAATACACAGCCCGCCAGCAAGGTTTCCCCCTAACCTTCACCATAGAGCCAGAATAAGTTTTTGAAGCGGCTCATTGTCAACTAAACGTTGTACTCTTACTCGATTTTTTATTCCGGCCGGCTAAAAAAATCGAGAACCTGCCCCAAAATTGTTAAACCTAGCTGGCCTTGCCCCGTAAGCTGCCAGCCCAGTTCGTCAGACGACTTGCGCCACTCCAGATTCAGATGATTAAAGCGAAGTTGGGACCCCATTTCAGCGGCGATATCCATTCTCGTCGATAGAATCCCTTTCGCCAGACTGTAATCGAGACTCGTTTCGATGCGTTTATTGGCGAGTATTCCAAAATTGTCATCCAAAATAAGGATGCCTTCAGCCGTAATTTCTGGCGCAAATTTAGCCGCGATTTGGCGTTCATCCAGCGCTTGATTGTAGATCGCCACATGATAATATTCACCGGCCCACGGACGCTGGCCGGTGACCTCGTTAGCCAAGGCCAGTCGGAAGGGATCGACCTTCCAATTGGCCAAACTGCCCGCCACCAGCTGCTCAGCGCGTGGCACCCCATTAACATAGATACAGGCTTCGCCGGAGCTTTTTCGCGTAAAAACGACGTGAGACAACTCCGTGGTTAGCGTTTCGGTCGGCGTAGTGGTGGACGGTTTGCCCTGGAGTGTTGTAGTTTCCGTTCTAAGCCGGACGTCGTAGATATCCGCCGTAAACGTTTCCAACCCGCTGCGACCCTGCCCTAACGTGAAATTTCGCCGGCTTGTATTTTCTGATAAGGTCACAATACGAGCCGGTCCCTCTTGGGTTGTGTTGGCCGGTCTGATCCACGCTTCAATCGTCAGCTCATCGGTTTTTTGACAGGCTTCCACCAACCGTTTGACCGGATTGACCGTTCCTTTGCGGATTGGAGCTGAAATGATCAGCGAAGACGCCTTAGGGGTTACCCGCAAGCCGCCGTCCAGCCGCTCGACCGCCGCTTCATCTTCGATGGTCAAATTGATCGGCTGGGTTACGTCGAGAGCACTGTCAAAGATCGCGTTGCCTGAATCTTCGTCAAATGTGAATAGCACTAGGGGGGGTAAAGCCTCAAGGGCAGATTGGCTTATGCTAAGCCGGCTTAACTCTAATGCACCGATATTTTTAAGGCTCAACCGGCTGGGGTTATTTTCCCGATTATAGTTGAACCGCAGGCCAGCCTCCGGTGAAAGTTCGGCTTCGAGAATTATCTCATTATTGAACAAATTAAGGGCAACCTGACCTCTGACGGTTAGGGTGGTGGTGTCTTGAGATTTGCTTTCAACAAAAGTGAGATTGAGATCTTTGAAGACCCGATCATTGCCTGGCCCAAAAGGATTGGGGTGAGTGACCGTTAAGGTCACTTGATCGGCTTCGTGGGTTAATGTTACGGTAAAATGGTTCCCTAAGTTCAGTAAAAACAGATCCAGCTTGGCGTAACTGGCTTCTTTCAACCCAAACGGTTCATTAGCCAGTTGTTGCTCGACTAATTCGAAGGCGCTAATTAATTTTTGGGTTTTCGGATGGATAAATTTGATGCCGTCAGTACGGATTTGATAACGATAGGTGAACTGGCCGGAAGTTGAATTGAAAAATTTAAGTTCAATCCTACCGGTACCCAAAATTATAGGGGTATTGGACATTTGTGACTCGCTCCTCTGTCTTTCTCTCCGAATATTCTTTCGGAAAAACTAACTTTTCGACATCCAATAAACTGTCAATCATCAATGGCGCTGTAGCGGGTTGTCGGCCGGGTCGATTGATGAGAACGGCATCCATTCCCACCTGATTAGCCCCAACAATATCATCGAGGTAGTTGTCGCCGACATAGAGAATTTGATCGGGCATGACCTTGGCTTCCTCAATGGCCATCTCAAAAATTCTGGGGTTGGGTTTGGTTACGCCTACTATAGCCGAAACAATAACAAAGTTAAAATAGTCGAAAAGTTCTAATTTAGGCAGAAGATCGAGCAGATGGGTGCCATAATTAGAAATGATACCCATCGGTACGCCTCTGGCTTTGAGGCGGTTTAAAATAGGGAGTGTATCGGGAAAGTGGCTGTCAAAGTAATTATCTTTGAAAAGCATCCACATTCGCCGAGCGGCAGTGGGGTTGCCAGGGAAAAGATCATTAAAAATGGTTAACCACCAATTGTTGATACTGTCATCATCCAAACCAATACCAACAACTTCATCTCGCCGGGTAGATAGCGTGTAGATCATCTTGCAACGCAGTTCTGTGGCAGACGCAAAAGGGTGGGGTGTATCAACCGTTGCTAAAAATTTAGCAAATGGCGCATCATCTTCGAAGCCGACCAGGGTCCCCCCGACATCAAAAATTACAGTGTGGTAACGACGATTCGGGATCAAGGGAAATTACCTTATTTGGATTAAAAGATCTGAAAGAACCCTGTCGCCATTATAGTGAAATTGAGATCAAATGACAAGCTCAGCACCTTCAAATGATTTGACGACGGACTTCGTCTCGGCGAATTTTGCCGGAGGCGGTTCGAGGCAACGCATCGATGAAATGAATCAAGCGGGGCAGTTTGTAGCCGGCCAGGTGATCGCGACTAAAATCCATCAACTCTTGCGTCGATACTTCAACGCCGCTTTTGGGCACGACGATGGCGGCTACCCGCTGGCCCCACTCGGTATCCTCAACCCCAAACACGCAGACCTCGTCCACGGCCGGGTGCTGGTGCAGCACTTGCTCTACCTCAACCGGATAGACATTTTCCCCCCCTGAAACAATCAAGTCGGCCCGCCGTTGGACCACCCACAAATCACCCGCTTGATCGAAGTAGCCCATATCACCGGTGTAAAATTCGCCGTTGCGCAGCACTTTTTCGGTGGCTGCGGGCTGACGATAGTAGCCGCGCATCACGGTAGGTCCGCTCACCACAATCTCGCCGATTTTTTCGGGCTGAACATCCTGACCGGCCTCATCAACCACGCGCACAGCGACAAACATTAACGGTTTACCCACATGACCGGGCTTGCCGGCTACCGCGTCGGGCGAGGCAGTCGCTACCTGCGAGGCCGCCTCGGTCAGGCCATACGTGGCGGCCACCGGCAAATTTAACGCCAGGCATTTTTCCACCAAATCGGCCGGAGCCGCCGCCCCACCCACCAACACGCAGCGCAGTTGGGAGTTGGCCAACGGCTCCCGCTGAGACTCCAGCAGCCGGTGCAGCATGGTCGGCACTACTGAGATGAGGGTGACGGCCTGGGTTGCCAGGGCTTGACCCACCTCATCCTCATTAAATCCATTTTGCAAGACTACCGCCGTTCCATACAGGCAGCTGCGCAGCACAATTGCCATGCCGCCTACATGATACAGCGGCATACATAGCAGCCAGCGATCAGCAGGATCGACGCCTAACCGGTAGGCGGAAGAGGTAGCACTCCAGAAATGATTACTGTGAGTCAGCATCGCCCCTTTGGGCTGTCCGGTTGTGCCGGAGGTGTAGATGATACCCTGAACGCTGCCGAGGTTGAGTGGGCGCGCCTGCCATAGAACGGCATCCGAAGCTGGGATATCGATGAGGGAGCTGACCGTCTCTGAGGCATCGACCGATAAAATTTGATTGACCGACTCGGCTAGTTCAACGGCCAGTGGCTCAGTTTGCCGGTCGCAAATCAAAAAGCGGCTGTCAGACTGCTCTACTTGCCAGCTCAATTCCGTTCCGGTCAGGCGGATATTCAGCGGCACAATCACGGCATTGAGTCGAGCCAAAGCGTGAATTAAAACCACAAACTCCATCCGGTTTGGCAGCAGCACAGCCACATGCTGTCCGGCGGTGACGCCGCTCACGGCCAGTTTGGTGGCTATCTCGGCGACCAAGCCATTCAAAGCTTGGTAGCTCCAGCTTTGGTCGCCGAAAATCAGCGCCGTTTTCTGGGGTGAAACGTCTGCCCTATGGGCCAGCCAGTCAAGCATCATAAAGAAATCGGAGAGTAAAGATCGGAAATCGGAAATTAACCATTACAGACCCAATTATCAATTATCAATTGTCCATTATCAATTGTTACGCTCGCCAGGGGTACTTGCGGAAGTTGGGATCGCGTTTCTGCACGAAGGCGTTACGGCCCTCTTGCCCTTCTTCCGACATATAAAAGAGCATCGTGGCGTGGCCGGCCAGCTCCTGCAAGCCGATTTGACCGTCGCAGTCGGCATTAAAGGCGGCTTTAAGGCAGCGAATTGCAATGGGGCTTTTGTCCAAAATTTCTTGGGCCCACTGGACGCCCTCGGCTTCAAGCTGATCGACCGGCACTACTGTGTTGACCAGACCCATCTCAAGCGCTTCTTCAGCGCCGTATTGGCGGCACAAATACCAGATTTCGCGCGCTTTCTTTTGGCCGATGATACGCGCCAGATAGCTGGAGCCTAACCCGCCATCGAAACTGCCAACTTTAGGGCCGGTTTGGCCGAAGATGGCGTTGTCGGCGGCGATGGTCAAATCGCAGATGACGTGCAAGACGTGGCCGCCGCCAATGGCATAGCCGGCCACCAAAGCGATGACCGGTTTGGGCATCGAGCGGATAATCCGCTGGAGTTGCAGGACATTGAGCCGGTCAACGCCCTGATCATCGACGTAACCCGACTCGCCGCGTACTTTTTGATCGCCGCCGGAACAGAAGGCATATTTGCCGTCTTTGGCCGGGCCATTGCCGGTGAACAACACCACACCAACGTTTTGATCTTCCCAGGCATCGCTAAAAGCCTCGATTAACTCAAATACTGTCGTCGGCCGAAAGGCGTTTCGGACCTCAGGCCGATTGAAGGCGATCCGGGCCATACCGTCGGCCTTATGGTAGGTGATATCCTGATATTCTTTCGCTTGAATCCATTCAGTCATTTTTTGCTCCTCATTGCAAGATAATTATGACGAACCAGCGTCGAAGTTTGAGCCGGACGAGCTTATAGCTGCCTAGCCGATAAACTTGAACTCCGGTTAAAGATATTATGTCAATTTCTGAGACACTTTGTTAATGATTTTACGCCGTATTTTTTCGTGTAGAGTAGAGTCGGTCTGCACTTCAATGACCCGAGATGTGGTCCCCGCGATCGACTCTTGGAGTATCTGTCGAAAATCAGTGCGGTCGGTCACGGCTGCGTAATCGGCGCCGAACATGCGCACTACCGGCTCAAAAGATAGGCCATGCGGGGTCACAAACAACTCGGTGAAAGGAGGGTCAAAGTTGGCAATGGGCAGCCGGTGAAAAATGCCGCCACCATTATTGTTGATTAAGACAATGGTCGCTTTGACCTCGTTGCGTTGTAGAGCCATCAGGCTGTTCAGATCGTGGTAAAAAGCCAAGTCGCCGATGACCAGAACCAGAGGGTACTCGGTTGTTTTTGCCGCGCCCAACGCGCTGGCGATGGTGCCATCGATGCCGCTCGCGCCCCGATTAGCAAAGACGCGCAGGTTTTTGGGATCGGGCCACGCAAATTGATCCAGGTGGCGCACCGGCAGGCTGCTGGCTACATATAGCAGTGCGTCGATCGGCAGCAGGTCGATCACATCAGCCAAAATGGCTCCTTCAAAATACGTTTCGTCTCTATTTTTCTCGAAAATTTCTTGAGCCGTTTTTTCTGCATGTTCAAATTGGGTCCGCCATGAACTGTTTTTTAGTTTGATATTTCTCAACTGAGACGAAACAAAGCGACAGGTCATGGCCGGATCGGCCCAGACATAGTGGGTCAGCGTGTGGGTATCGTCCTGCCACAGTCCGCTGCCGCTGATCGCAATCTGCCGGCAGTCGGCCCAGGCCGCTAGATGATCGCCCAAGGATTTTGAAGTCGGCATGGCCCCAAATCGAATGATCAGATCCGGAGCCTCCCAACGGGAGGTGATTTCGGATTGGAGAAAGGTTTCATAACTACCCAAAATCATCACTTCGTTCTGGTTCAGGTGAGGACCAAAGCGAACCCCTGACAAAGCGTCGGCCAGGATGGGGTATTGAGTGACCTGGGCCAGTTTGGTCACGGCCTGAGGGAAATCACTGCCGTCACAACGCGGCCCACAGATAATCAGACCCTTAGGCGCATTTTGAATAGCATTGAGCAACAGATCGATCTGCTCGGAAGAAGGCGCGATGTTGCCCTGACTGATCCGGGTAAAAGGTTGATTATTGATCCGCCCGTCCACCCGATCGTGACGGAGTTGATCCAGCATATCGTTGGAGTCGGGAATGGGCTCTAGCGGTTTACGGAACGGTAGGTTGAGATGAACCGGTCCTGCCGGCATGCCTTGAGTGGTCGCTACGGCTCGAGCGGCCAATGTCCGCAGTGAACGCATCGTCAGCGGCGAGGGATCGGCTTCCGGCAGCCCTACATCGACAAACCAGCGTACGTGGTCGCCAAACATCTTAAGTTGATCGATGGTTTGGTTGGAGCCGCTGTGTCGTAATTCGTGAGGACGGTCGGTGGTTAGGATCAGTAGTGGGATGTGAGCGTAGTAAGCCTCGGTGATGGCCGGGTGAAGATTCGACGCGGCGGTACCCGAAGTGCAGACCACAGCCACAGGCTGGTTGCCGGCCAATGCCATTCCCAGCGCGAAAAAGCAGGCGCCGCGCTCATCCAACAGCGAGTGGACCGAAATGTCCCCGTGTTGAAAAAACGCGATCGTCAGCGGCGTCGAGCGCGAGCCGGGCGCGATGCAGACATGGCGAAGCCCGGCCCGGGCCAGCTCATCGACAAAGATTTCAGCCCACAGCGTACTGCGGTTCGGTGCGGTCATGCTTTATTCGCGCCTCCCAAAGCGTCGGTTAGCGGTTTGAATTTGAGCTGCGTTTCCCGCCACTCTTTGTCGGGGATCGAATCGGCCACAATACCGGCTCCGGCGTACAGCAGGGTCTCCTGGTTCACCGTCACTGCCGACCGAATCGCCACGGCAAACACGCCGTTTTGTTGCGGATCGAGCCAGCCGATGGGGGAGCCGTACCAGCCTCTGGAAATCGGCTCGGCCTCATTAATGATCGATAAAGCGATATCTCTCGGGCGACCGCCCAAGGCCGGAGTGGGGTGCAGGGCTTCAATGACCGGCAAAATGCCTTTGGTACTTTTCAATTTGCCGGTAATGGGGGTTTTTAAATGCTGAATATTGCTCAATTTTAGCAAATTGGGCTGCGGCGCTATCTTCAGGCGGGTCACGATGGGCCGCAAATTTTCTTCTAAAACATCAACCACCAGGCCATGCTCAAGCCGTTCTTTGGGATTGGCCAACAATTCCTGGCCCAAAGCTGCGTCTTCTTCGTTGGTCTTGCCGCGGCGAATGGAGCCGGCCACGGCGGCGGTGCGCAGTTGGGGTTTGGTGACTTCGGCCAGCAGTTCGGGAGTTGCACCATAAAAAGCGTGGCCTGGCACCGGTTCGAACAAAAAACGATAGCAGCCGGGGTAATTTTGCTTGAGGCGGACAAGCGTATCAACGGGGTTGACACTTTGCCGGCTTTGCATCCGGCGCGCGCGGGCTAAAACCACTTTATCCAGATCGCCACGCCGGATGCGGCAGGTTGCTTCCGAAACCAACCGCTCCCATGTTTCAAAGACCATTAAATCTTCCACAGAGCGAGGCGCTTGGCTGGGGGCGATGTCTGACGGTTCCAGATCATCCAGATCGTGGAGGACTAACAGCCGGCGGATCTCTTCGTGCATTCGCCAGGCGATCTCCTGCGGGTTATCTTTAGGGCTGATGGCCTGATTGATGGTCAACCAGGTTTCCTCGTGGTTGAGCCGGATCAGTTGAACCCGAGGTAGCATAAAACGGGCCGCCGGAAAGGCTGACCACAACGCCTGGGGTTTATCTTCAACCTGAAAGGCAAATCCGCCAAACAAACGCGGCCCCACCGTGTCCGGGGTGCTATCATTGAGGCAGATGATATTTCTAAATAATTTCCACGACTGCTTGCGAATCGACTCGAAGCGATCCGGCCCGTCAGCGTAAAGCATCGCTGCTGCGTCATAGCCGGCTAGGCTAACCGACAAGTTATCACTTTCCCAGTAAACTCTCGGCGCGTTTTCCACTTGACCTAAAAATTTTAGCATAGGAACGTCGGGCCAGGGTAAACTGTAGCTAATGAATAGGTGTTTTCGTTGATTGACGGCAGCCGTGGCTAGAAGTTCGAGTTTGTCGGCCATTTCAGTCGGTAGAGAAACAGCGGTTTGGAGCATGATGGACCCTTTCTCTTAAAGTCAGTTTGATTTTTCAACAATTTCGACGGGCGTGATGGCCAGACTAGCAATGTCTGCCTCCGGCACGCCAATGCCACGCAGCAGCATCGCGCGTAAGGTAACTAAAACGCGGTCGGGTTTGGGTTCACCGGTATGCACCCAGCGGATGACGACTTCATTGATGGCGCCCATCCAGGCAAACGCGACCACTTCTGTATCGATGGGGGGGATCTCCCCATTGGCAATGGCATGATCGAGGTAGCATTGGATCAGATTGGCAAAGCGTTGGTGCAGTTCCGAACGTTTTTCCTCAAAGGCGGCTCCCAGTCCAACCGCCTGAATAAGAAATATTTTGGCCAACCCCCGATAGCGCCCAAACGTCTCCAGACAGGTTTTTAAGGCCGCGTTGACCCTGCGCACCCCACCCTGTTCTTGATCTACGGCGTCGGTTAGCCGGCGCTCCAACAAATCAGCAAATTCATCGATGAGGGCCAGGAAAATTTGCTGCTTGCCTGGAAAATAAAAATAGACCGCGCCTTTGGAACTCCCCGATTCCTCGACAATTTCATCGACTCGTGTATCATGAAAACCTTTATGGGCGAAGACTCGAATCGCCGCGTCGAGAATCCGTTTGCGGGTGGCTTTGGCTTTGTCTGAAATGTCGCTTTGCATAGTTGCCATCATTATCAATAAACCGACCAGTCAGTCTAAAGTGAAAAATAGCACGAATTTCTAATTTTGTCAATTAATCGATCTGGTTTCAGTAAATACTGAAAGAAGTGAAGTTCATCGACCCCTGAGTTTATGCTTGATTTTCATTTTAATTGGCAAAAGTTGGGGATAAACGTATACTATTAACACTTTTAAGTAGGTTCTTCGGGCTGTCGATTGATTAGCCCATTTTTTATCTTAATAAGATAAGGACCTTAAAAGGTTACATACATCCGGTTGATTGAACGGCTTGCCGTATGATATAATTTTCTAGAGCCGCCTGCCCAGACCGATTTGCTCAACATCAAATTCATTGCAGGTTGGAGTGAAACCTATGGCGACATCGCCCACAACCCCATCAACAACCCGGGAAGAAAATACCGATTCTGAAGCGCGCCGCAAAGCCATTGAACAAACCCTGGCCTCTATGGCCAATGTCATCTCGCCCGCTCAACTAACTTACTTTTCTAACCGTTCCATTGCCGAGGTGGAAGCTCTTCAGGAAGAAGTTTCAGCTGTGGTTCCCGCCGGAAATATTGTGGGGCTGGTTATGGGCGGGCTAATTAGGTTGCGCGACCGCACCCTGCCGCGTGATCGCGCGAAATCTGATGTGAGCGCTTTGATGCGGGGGTTGGATATGCTGCCGCGCCACATCTTACCTAAAACGATTTACGGGACGCTGTTCATCGGTCCGGCGGCGGTACTGGCGGCATATCAAAAGCTGTTGATCCTGACCGGTAAAGATCCGGACAGTGCCTTTCCGGAGGGGTTATGGCAGTTTTATTTAGAATTCGCCTTACGCGAGGATAGTGCTCGCCACGCTAATGAAACGTTAGGGTTTCATCAGGCGCTTAAGAATTATGATCTTATTGTATCGGAGATTGATCAGTTAGCTGCTTGGGTTTGTACGATTAGTCAGGCTTATTTTCAATTTGATGACTGGCTTTACAATGAATGGCGAGAGCGCGTTCTGCTTTACTTGATTGACGAAGCCGTGGCCGAAGCCAATTTGGGACATCGGATCTCGTTTAAGCGCATCCCTCAAGCCTGGGCGGCTCAACGTCCCTATCGTCGCGGCCAAGACGCCCAGCCTGACGAAACTTTTGCTCAATACCGCTGGCGTCGGTTCGATAACTTTTTGCAGAGCCGGCTCATACTGCTGCCAGAGGCTCAACAACAACACCTTCAGATAGAGTATGATCGACGCGCTTTAGCCGAACTGGCCATTTATCAACAGCAGTTGAGTATTTTGGCCACGCTAGAGCCGGACAAGTATCGCGAGAATAAACGAGTCATACCTTTGTGGCAAGCGCGAGTCGGTATTATACTAAAAAATCGTTACTATCTGGTACCCGCCTACTATTCAGACCAAATTGGGCAACCCATTCTGTTTGAAACCCTATTGCCGGATAGTAAATCCTATCCCCTTCGATTGGATTATAGTGGCAATGTGTATGATCTTGAAGGGCATGCGTTAGACGTCAGTCGGTCAGGTCAGGTTTTTCAAAGAGATACTAAACAACTGCTCGGGTATTTACGCCCGGCCTCGTTTCAGGCGATTCGTCGCCAGATTGCGGCTATCTTTGCGCATGCCGATTCGGCGGAAGTTGTGGTGGTCGGTGGCCTTGATGACCAGTTGGTTTCGATTCGCCGGGTCGAACAGGAGCAGGCCCGCAAGGCCCTGTCTAATGAAACGGCTCGACAGGAAATTCAGGCGATCAAATGTGCCCCGGTGTTGATTAATTGGGATGAGCAGGCCAGAGATCAGCCGCTGGCCCATATTCGACAGCATAAACGCGGCATCGGCGATCATGCCTTGACCATTTTCAGAACGCCGGAGTCAATGGTTTTTGACCAGTCTCACATTTTTCTCGATGGGTTGTGGGGGATGGCCGTCTCTGAAATCCTAACTGGGGAAGCGATTTCTTGGGCGGGGTACTTTAGCCGCCTGCCACAGCCAAAACCGGTCAGCGATCCGCCCTACTTTCTCACCTTCAAACCGGAGTTGGCTCTGAATGAATTTAATAAAGTGGCGACCGTGGAAGTTTCGGCGGAAAACGACACCATCGATATGAAAATGTTAGGTACATTGCGAAAAGTGCTGCCCAAGCGCCATCCAGACCTGAAATTAACCGTCAATGATATTCTGGTGTTGTATCGTTGTGCGTTTGGACTCGATTACTGGCCTTCAGCGGCGTTGGAAGATGCACTGTTTGAATTAAATCTACAAAATAAACCGGAAACCCAAGAGACGCACCAATTGGTTCATGCTGCTCTAGCCAAAGCGCAGCAAAACAACCCGTCGATTGTTATACCTATGGATGCCATATCGGCACGGCCCCAAGAACGCCTGTATCCGACCACCTTTCGCAATCCCTTTACTGATCTCTGGAGCCATTTTCAGGCGGCGTCTGATACGTTGAAAGGGTATCATGATCACAAAACTCAAAAAAATTGGACAGATTTCTCCGCCGCGCGGCGTTCGCTGTTAGCCCAACTCAATTATTTTGGTCAAATTATGCGGGCTTACAAAAGGGTCGCGCTTGAAGGAGGTAGTACCAGTACAGCGATGATGAAGTTGCTGGCTCACTTACCCAACTCACTGTTAAAGCTGCTGGACGAAATTCCTCAGCGGGTTGATATTTTGAACGAGGTGCTGAAAGGTGAAGAAGTCTTCTCTAACGGCGGTCGGGTGGCCCGAAGCTCCTCGATTTCGCGCTTTGTCAGTGCCAAGGATGATAATTTTAACAAAACGTTGGTTTGGGGAGTCTTGACCGACGACAACGACGTCATGCATCTGTCGCTGCGAGATTTCCGGCCACACGTAGCTGCCCTGCGGTCGATCAATCGTCCCGATTTGGCTGAATTAATAGTGCAGGATTACTTGGATGCCTATGCCTCAGGTTTTAACCAATTTGTCCAACGGCTGCTCGATATTCTCAACGCCAACGCGACGCACAGCGTTGAGGAGGTGGCGGCATGAGCCAGAGCGATCCGTTGATCGGCACCCGGCTTGGCGCTTACGAAGTTATTGAAGCCATTGGTGAAGGCGGAATGGCCCGCATTTATCGCGGTTTTCACACCGAGCTGAATCGCTATGCCGCCATCAAAGTCATCAACTGGGGGCTGCAAGAAGACCCGGAATTCACCGATCGCTTCCGGCGCGAAGCTCAAGCCATTGCCAGCCTGCGCCATCCCAATATTGTCCAGATTTACGATTTCGGCAAGCATGCCAGCGGCTACTTTATGGCGATGGAGTTTATCGAAGGCAGCGATTTAGCGGTTCGGCTGCGCCAACTAAAGGCCGATCATGAACTACTGGCTAAGGATCAGGTAATTCGGATTATCAAAGATATTGCGGCGGCGCTAGATTACGCTCATGAACAAGGCGTTATCCATCGCGACGTCAAGCCTTCCAATATCATGATCAACCGTCGGGGCCAATCGATTTTGACCGATTTTGGCCTGGTGATGCTGCCGGCTCACGCCAGCCAGGCCACGTTGGGCAACACCTTTGGCACGCCACATTACGTCGCGCCGGAGCAAGCCATTTCATCAGCCGCTGCGGTTCCAGCCAGCGATATCTATTCGCTGGGTATCATTCTGTTTGAGCTGACTACCGGGCAACTCCCTTTCGATGACGAGTCGCCCCTGAGTGTGGCTCTCAAACATGTCAGCGACCTACCGCCCTCACCCAGAAGTATCAATCCCGAGCTGGAGTACAGCGTCGAGGATGTTATCCTCCGCGCCCTGTCCAAAGATCCGGCCGATCGCTTTATCTCGGCTGGTGATATGGCTTTGGCTTTACAGGCGGCTTGGAGCAACGGGGTGCCAACCGCAGGGGGGGCCTCAACTCCTATACCAGGGCCGATCCTGCCACCGGGCGTTCCACCGGCGTCTGAGGTTAAAAACATCACCCTACCGGATGTCCGTTCAGTCTCGCCCGTAGCCGATCGACCGCCGAATGTGGCTACCACTGAACAACTGGCTGCCCAATCAAAACAAGAAAAATCTTCTGCCAACTGGCTGCCGATGGTCTTCGTCGGCCTTGGCGGCGTTGTGGTTGGGGCTTTGGCCTTACTATTATATAATATGATGGGCGGGACGCCGCCAACCCCCACATCAACTTTGCCTCCAACTCAATCATTAGCTGATGCTATTACCCTACCGACTGAGGAGGCTACTGACACTCCAACCGCAACCCCAACATCGACAGACACACCGCTCCCGCCGACTGAAACCCCTACTGACATCCCCTCTGACACGCCGATGGCTCCCCCTACCGATACCCCAACTCCAGTCCCAACTGACACCCCGACTGCTACCGACACCTCCACTGCCACACCATCCGCTACCTCCACCAATACACCCATTTACTTTACCCCTACCCCAACCCTGACTCCGACGCCCGAAGGTCTAATCGGCAAAATTCTGTTCAAAACTGATCGCAGCGGGCGGACCGAATTGTATCAAATGGATGGCGATGGCCGAAATCAGGCGCCGTTAGATCGCAGTCAGTGGGAGCTTTATACCCAGTATGAACAACGGCTGCCCGTTTCAGCAGATGGCCAGAATAGAATTGTTGTTCGTGGTGAAGGCCAATACGATTTGTGGTGGGTTTTGCCGGATAACCGCGAATTGCGAGTGACCAGCACCGGCCAGCCGGAATATGATGCCGCCTGGTCGCCGGTTGATAACCGCATTGCCTATGTTTCAGAAGAAACGGGTAATGGCGATATCTACGTTCTCAACCTGGACGGCAGTTCCAAAACCCGTTTAACGGACAACACCAGTGACTTTGACAAACACCCCACCTGGTCGCCTGACGGCAGTACGATCGCCTTTTGGTCGGATATGGGTTTTGCCAACAATCGTCAAATTTTTGCAATCGATCTGGCGACCCGCCAGATTACCAGCCTGTCTGATAACCCCTTCAACGATTGGGACCCGGTTTGGGTTCATTAATCGCCTGAAAAGGCCTACACTTTATGAATTTTCAACAATATCCCTTTCCCTCACAGCGAATGCCGGTAATGGCCTGTAACGGTCTGGTCGCGACCAGCCAGCCGCTGGCGGCCCAAGCCGGGCTGCAAATGCTGCAAAACGGCGGCAACGCTGTCGATGCAGCGGTGGCCGCCGCGGCCGTGCTAACCGTACTCGAACCAACGTCCAACGGCATCGGCAGTGATGCGTTTGCCCTGGTATGGGATGGCGTTAAACTGCACGGCCTCAATGCCTCCGGCCGAGCCCCCCAAGCCCTAAATGCTGTCGATGTCCGGGCGCAGGGCCATACGACCTTTCCCAGAGAAGGGTGGCTGCCGGTCACCGTCCCCGGCGCACCCGCTGCCTGGGATGACCTTAACCAGCGCTTTGGCCGGCTCGAAATGAGCCGGGTGCTGGCTCCGGCCATTGCCTATGCTAGGGATGGTTTCCCCGTCTCACCCATCGTCGCTGAATATTGGGCCTTGGCCGCCGACCGATTCTTACCCCTCCGCGATCCGGCCGTATCCGGTTGGGCGTCAACCTTTGCACCCGGTGGTCAAACGCCTCAGGCCGGCCAGCGCTGGACCAGCCCCGGCCACGCCAAAACGCTGCAAACGCTGGTTGATCGGGGCGTCCGCGATTTCTACGAAGGCGAAGTTGCCGCAAAAATAATCGACTTTGCCGCCCAAACGGGCGGGCTGCTAACCGCCGCCGATCTGGCCGATCATCATAATCAATGGGTCGAGCCGATTGGCGTCGGCTATCGCGGCTATGAAATTTGGGAGATTCCCCCCAACGGTCAAGGCTTGACCGCGCTCATCGCCTTGGCGCTCTTGGAAGGCTTTGACCTGGCCTCTTTCCCTCATGGCAGCGAAGAGTCGATTCACCTGCAAATTGAGGCCATGAAGCTGGCCTTTGCCGATGCCGAACGCTACATTGCCGATCCGGACCACGCGGCGGTGCCAGTGGCCGGCCTGCTCGATCCCGGTTATATCGCCTCGCGCCGATCGCTCATTGGGCTGGAAGCTCGTTGGCCTGAAGCCGGCCGCCCCCCTGAAGGCGGCACCGTTTACCTCTGCGCCGTCGACCGCGATGGGCTGATAGTTAGCTATATTCAGTCGAATTACCAGGGCTTTGGCAGCGGTGTGGTGGTGCCGGATACCGGCATTGCGCTGCAAAATCGGGGGAGCTGTTTTAGCCTGGAACCGGGACACCCCAATGAAGCCGCCGGAGGTAAACGCTCCTACGACACCATTATTCCCGCCTTCCTCACCCGCAACCACCAGCCTGTTGGCCCGTTTGGCGTGATGGGGGCGTTTATGCAGCCGCAGGGACAAACCCAGGTGGTTGTGGGTACGGTCGATTATGGCTTGAATCCGCAAGCCGTGCTCGATGCGCCGCGCTGGCGATTTA
>JAGRCC010000450.1 GCA_020433785.1 Anaerolineae bacterium | reverse complement strand
TGAGCGTTAGACGGTGAGCAGGGTGTCCAGCCGTCCGCTGCGTACTTCTTGACCAAAGGTGCTGCGCACTTCTAAGGCATATTGGCCGGGGTCGAGGGTGGGGATGAGGAACATCAGCTCGGTGGCCGTGTTTTTACCCACAACCGTTACCCTGGTTTCGGTGCCGTTGATAAAGAAGACGCCTTGATTAGGGTCAGTCGCATCAAATTTCAAGCGGCGACCACGGACCTGGCCCATTCCACCGGGGGTGACTATCGAATCGATGTCGTTGGTATTTACGTTGGTGAATTCGTCGAGATTAGGCTCAGGGGTGTGGCTTTCGACCTTTTGCATTTCGGCTCCACTCTGCACGGCTTCGCGCAGACCCGCGTTGGGATAGATGTTGACTTCCAGCGTGTGCCGGTTGGTGTCAAACGTATCCGTTTTGCTGTTAAAGCCGCCTTTGATGGACAGGCGAATGTTACCGATGGGGGTACTAACGGTGTAGCCTTGCAGCAGCAGATTGATAACCGCTTTGATGTACTCTGTTAATACAGCTTGCAGGGCGGCGTCATTCACAGCCGGGTTGCCTTCCAGCGCGCGCCGGATGACATCCTCATGTGTGGCTTTGCCGGTGTGCTCAACCATAGCACGATAAGGATACGGATCGGTTTCTAAAGTACTCTTGTGTACGACGTAAGAAATTTTCATAGGCTTACTCCATAACGAGATTTCAAGTTCAAATTTTCCAATACTGGTTGTTTGGGGCGATACGTCATCGTAGCGCAGCTGCCGACCGGGTTAGGATAACCCCCACCGGGGTCATGCGGATGTTAATGTACAATGTTCAATTCTAACATAACTCTTATAAACCGGTCAACCTGACTTAACAAAATTATGAACTATGAGGGATGAGGAGGGAACTGATACTCCTTCTATAGAAATTTCTTCATGTCCTTCATGCTCTTCATGGTAGAATAAATAGCCCTCTCCCCAACTTTACGCCGGCGCTTCCATAAAATAGATATTATACTTGGCGCACACCTTCAACAACGCCTCCATATCGGGCGGGCCATCCGGAGTAGGCGGATGGGCTATGTCTTCAACCGGAATGCCGATTTCCTCAAAAAAGCGTTCCATATTACCGGCCGGTTCAAAGGTCATCATCACCTTGCCCACAGTATCGCCCACGTTGCGAAAGCCGTGCGGTACGCCGCCGGGGACGTGAACAATGGAACCGGCCGGGGCCGGGGTAGCGACCTTATGGCCGGCCTCATCTTGCCCGTAGATTTCATAGCGACCTTCCAAGATATGAAACGTCTCCTGCTGCGGGTGCGTATGCAGCAGCGGCACGCCATTCCCCGGTGGGGTTAGCGACTCCACTACCGCGAATTTGTGGCCGGTATCCTGACCGCTGAGCCGTATGGTCATTATTTCGCTGATGACCAAGATGGCCTGGCTGTTATCGGCCACGATAATCGGGGTCTTGCCATTTTTGTGTCCATTAGTAGACATGGTTATCTCCTTAGTTGAATTAATGGCCTGCCTGAAACGGCGCTTAAGGCCATTTCGTTGAGCCTTCATTAATATTGATTACCCTCAGTATAGCCGGCCAGCATACCGCTATCGTGCTAAATGCCGCCGGTCAGCGTGCTAACACAGTGCTGATTTTGGTGGGGTTGGCGTTATGGCTTTTGGGCCTTGCATATTATAATGTCGCCAAATGGGTGAGGGATTATGTCTAAACTTTCCTTTTATTTATTTGGCGCGCCTCATATTGAAGTCAACGGTGCGCCAGTAGTAGTGGGCTACAGTAAGGGGATAGCGCTGTTGGCTTATCTGGCGGTGACCGGCCAGCCCTATACCCGCGAGGCGTTGGCGACGTTTTTGTGGCCCAATCACGACTCGGCCAGCGCGCTGGGTGAAGTGCGCCGCATGCTGTGGGTCTTGAACAAAGCGTTGGGCAAAGGCTGGCTGGTCACGGACCGGCAGACGGTGGCGTTGCCGTCGCAGGCTGAGATTTGGGTGGATACGACCCACTTTCAATCGCTGCTGAACAGCTGGACCCATCACGACCACGCCGCCAATAAAGTTTGCCCGGCCTGCTTCGACCCGCTGACTGAAGCTGTGGCCTTAGCTCAACATGATTTTTTGGCCGGGTTCACCGTCCCGGACAGTCTGGGGTTTGACGCCTGGCAGAGCCAAGAAACCCAACTGCTGCGTCAAGAAGTGGCCCTGGCGCTGGAGAAACTGATTCAACTGCTGCTGCATATGGCCGACCAGGGACCTCACGCGGCCATCCCTTATGCCCAACGGCTGTTGAACTTGGACCCGCTGTACGAACCCGCTCACCGGCTGTTGATGGCCTTATATGCCGCCACCAACCAACCGGCGGCGGTTGCCCGGCAATATCAGGCGTGTGTCCAGGTGTTACGGACCGAACTGGACACCCCGCCCGCCGCAGAGACGACCGGCCTGTTCGAGCGCATCCGATTGGGCCAATTCGATGCCACCACCGCCTTTACCGAGCTGCCCGCCTATGTCAGCACCTCCCTGCCAGCCGATGACCTACCCAAACACAATCTACCGGCTCAGATCACCCCTTTTATTGGCCGCGAATTTGAACTAGCGGCCTTGTCAGAGCTGCTGCTTGACGCGACGATGATGCTGATCACTATCGTTGCGCCGGGGGGGATGGGCAAAACGCGGCTGGCGCTTG
>JAGRCC010000036.1:1758-2809 GCA_020433785.1 Anaerolineae bacterium | reverse complement strand
TAATCTCCAACGGCGTAACGTCTAAAAATAACAGATTGACTATCTCTCATTAAACGACTAACGAAAAAGCCACTTCCAGATCGCGAATTTCCGCCTCGCCGATAGGCACCAGCGCCCCAATGGCCGCCGTTTCGATGAGCGAGCGGGCGCTGAATTCGGCCACTTCCAGCCGGTCGAAGGCTTCAAGTACGGTGCGGCCGGAGGTCAAGACGCAGTCATTTTGAATGAGCAGAACCGGCTGCCGGGCGGAGAGCGTATCGGCAATGCGCTGCGGGTCGGTGTACTGCGTACCGTGCGGAATGACCGGGATATCGCGCAGTAAGATGTAACTTTCGGGGATCGTTTTGGTATCGAAGCGGGCAGTAGTAATGGCGTAGGCCGTGGCGTGCGGTGATTGAGCGGTCATAATGCAGTTGAGGTGAGGATGCTGGCGGTAGATGGCGTCATGCAATCGCAGCGACCGGCTGGGCCGTTTGCCCGCTTCACCCTGGCCGTCGCGAATAAGGACGATATCTTCGATCTCGACGCTGCGCCGATCCATTCCGGTTGGGGTGATCAGAAAGCTGCGGTCATCGAGCCGGGCCGAGACGACGCCCTCGGTGCTGATCATCAGGTAGCGGTCGTAAGCCCGGTGGACGATATCGACGATTTGCTGGCGCAGTTCGCGCTCGCGGCTGCTGGGCAGGCTGGCGACAAAGCCCGGTAGGTTGTTATGGTTTTCGGCGAACGGTGCCAACTGCGAGGGGGATAGGGTGGTTACTTGGCCCAACAATTTAGCCTTGATCAACGTTCGGGCACAGAAATCAAGGGTTTCCAGGCGTTGAAACGCGGACAGGAGGCTGGAACCGCCGGTGGCGATGCCGTGATTTTCCAGCAGCACCACGTTGTACCCCTGGCCGAACGTGGCGGCGATATTGGCCCCTAGCTGCTCGCTGCCGGGCAGGGCGTACGGGGCATAGCCCACCTGGCCGCATATCTGCTGCGCTTGCGGGATAATGTTGGTGTCCGGAATTTCACGGGCAATGCTGAAGGACACCAGCGCCGGCGGATG
>JAGRCC010000036.1:0-1565 GCA_020433785.1 Anaerolineae bacterium | reverse complement strand
GCGTCGTCATTTCGTTGTGGTAGATCCGATTCATAATGTTGACCAATTGGTCACGGGGGTGTAGTAGATGGAATTTCATAACTGTTTGTAACGCTTGTGGGCGTCCTCCTATCAACTTCGAACCTTACTCCGATTTTTCCCAGTCGCTTAGTGCCGCCCGAGCCACTATCAATTTCTGGACGATTCGGGCCAGCTTTGCATTGTCTCCCCTTTTAAACGCCTTGAAGAGATCGCCTTCAAGTTCAGCCACATTGAGCCGGAGATAATAGTCCAACATTTCTTTGAGATGAGCCAAAACGATCTTACCGGTTAGGATGGGGTGGTTATTGGTGACATTGGCGTCAGGAAACTGCAAGCCATGCTCTAGCTCTACCTCCAAACCTTGTTTAAACCACTCAACCGGTATTTGTAGCGCTTCAGATCCAACGCTGGCCTGGATTATTTTGGCCTCCTCAACCTCTACTGTCGTGCCGGTCAGTTGGGTCCAATCACGAATACCGAGGTCCTGACACGCACGTTGAACTTCCTCTTTAGAAACAAAATCAGTAATGTCCATTGTTTCTCCTGGTTAGTCTTGAGTCACTAAACTTTATAGATATGCTTTGATACCTATCTTAGCCTCGCTGCGAGAGAACATCCAACTCATAAGCCCGAATCTCATCCATAAAACTACCCCCAATAGGCACGTCCTGCTGCAAGCAGTGATAATCCCAGATAGCCCCGAACGGCAGCCCTTTTAATTCCTCAAGCAGAGCCAGCCGGCCGGTATAGTCGCCGTTGTTTTCCAGATCGCGGAGTTGATCAATCGGTTCCAACAGTGCCAGAAGCAGTGCTCGCAAAGCATTGCGCGTCCCAATCGTCCAGGCGGCGAGGCGATTGATGCTGGCATCGAAGAAGTCCAGGCCAAGGTGAACCCGGTTCAGGTAATTACCCCGCACAATTTCCTGGGCGATGGCTTGCAGTTCGTCGGTGAGGGTGACCACGTGATCGCTGTCCCAACGGACGCCCCGGCTGACGTGCAGCAGGATTTCATCGACATAGGTCAGGATCGATGAAATTTTGTCGGAGATAGTTTCGGTCGGGTGGAAGTGACCGGCGTCCAGGCACAAGAGCTTCCGGTTGGCGATGGCGTACCCCATATAAAATTCGTGCGACCCGACCACGTAACTCTCCGACCCCAGGCCGAACAACTTGCATTCAACTGCATCGAGATTGTGAGCCGGATTGAGGTCTTCGGCAAAGACGGCATCAAGCGACTCGCGGAGTCTTTGGCGGGGCGCCAGCCGATCGACTGGCGTGTCTTTCATCCCATCGGGAACCCAGACGTTGGTAACGCAGGGCGTGCCTAACTCGCGGCCAAAGTAGGCCCCAATTTGGCGGGAAGCGATACAATGTTCGATCCAAAATTGGCGGATGCCCTCATCTTGGTGGGACAGGGTAAATCCATCGGCGGCCAGCGGGTGGGAAAAACAGGTGGGGTTGAAATCGATGCCGTGTTTGTTCTCTTTAGCCCATTCGGCCCAACCGGCGAAATGCTCCGGCTGAATCTCGTTGCGGGGAATCTT
>JAGRCC010000449.1 GCA_020433785.1 Anaerolineae bacterium | reverse complement strand
TACCCGGTGCTGTATAAAGGCGCTATTGGCCGGGTGGCCCACGAGTGCATCATCGACCTGCGCCACTTCAAGCACGAGGCCGGCATCGAGGTTGAAGACGTGGCCAAGCGGCTGATCGACTACGGCTTCCACGCCCCCACCATGTCCTTTCCGGTGGCCGGCACGCTAATGGTCGAGCCGACCGAAAGCGAGTCCAAGGCCGAACTGGACCGTTTCTGCGAGGCCATGATTGCCATCCGCCACGAAATCGAGGCCGTGGCCGCCGGCCAGATCGACCCGGCCGACAACCCGCTCAAGAACGCGCCCCACTCGGCCGAGGTCATCACCGCCACCGAGTGGTCCCACCCCTACTCCCGCGAGCAAGCCGCCTACCCGGCCCCGTGGGTCAAAGAGGCCAAGTTCTGGCCCTTTGTCTCCCGCATCGACAATGTCTACGGCGACCGCCATCTGTTTTGCGTGTGTGTGCCGCTGGAAGGGTATGCGGAGGTAGGGAGCGAAGGGTAGGGAATAGGGCGTCTTGGGCCACAAAAACTTGGCGGCGCGGATGAGCGCGGCGTCGAGTACGGCCCTATTGCCGGTACGCCAGGAACCCCCGCCCGAATAATGAGGCGGGGGTTACAAAAACCTCGTAGCCATAACTTTTCAACATGTTGAGACCCACTTTAAGCTGGCGCTGTTATCATCAATAGAGTTTATCGGATTTAAGGTGACAGTCACTTAACACCACTAAATGTCGAGTTGGTGTTAAGTGACTGTCACCTATTTCCGATAATGTCTATTGATCAATCAGTAAGTGTCGTTTCAGGGAACTCCAGATACTGCTCTATCAAGATGATTATTTTTTCGTCTTCAAGATTTTCAGCCAGGGTCCTTACGGTTTGGGCAAACGGACGGTATGGCTCGGCCAATTTTTCCAGATAGCGGGCCTTTTCCTGAATACTGCGCATGTTGCCCAGGCGAGCCAATTCATACAAAGCTTCCAGTTCGGCTTGAGGCGGCGGGATGATTTCAGAAAAGTCGCGGTTAGAGAGCACAGGTTGGAACGCATCTAATTCCGGTTGATCGTCATAAACCCATTCTAAGTTGAGGTAACGCTGCAACTGGTCATAGAGTTTATCCGCCTCAACCGGTTTAGCTAAAAAATCATCACAGCCGATGACGCGGCTTTGGGCCTGATCCATCGTCATAGCGCTGGCTGACACCGTGATGATCGGAATATCGGCCAGCTTCGGCGTCTGCCGCAGCGCCGCGATGGCTTCAAAGCCCGTCATCACCGGCATCACCAAATCCATTAATATTAAATTGGGACGAGTTTGGGCAGCGCTATCGAACGCTTCCTGTCCATTTTCAGCCAGGTCAACCGCAAAACCAAGCGGCTCCAGCAGGTTGAGCAGCACCAGGCGGTTGTTGCTTTTATCATCGACCACCAACACCCGCCGGCGGGGGCCATGATACCCCACAATGCGTGGCGACGGAGGCTCCGCCAGACTCGCGGCTTCACCCAAGGGGAAGCGGGCCTCAAACCAGAAGAGCGTGCCGGTCGAGTCGGGCGGGCTTGGCGGCGGACTCTCGACCTGTATCTTGCCGCCCATCTGTTCAACAAGCTGTTGGCTAATGACCAGCCCCAGGCCGGTGCCCTGTTCCTTCTGGTGGCTGTCGCCGACCTGCTCAAATGGTTGGAAGATTTTTTCCTGTTGGTCGGCGGGGATGCCGGGGCCGGTATCTAGCACGGAAAAATAGAGGAGGGCGTAGGGAGCAGCGTGTAGATCGTTGTCATTGCCCCCTCTACTGTCTACTTGGAGGGTCACTTGGCCCACTTCGGTAAATTTAACCGCATTGCCAAGCAGGTTGAGCAGCACCTGCCGTAGACGCTTTTCATCAGCAAGAATAATTGTGGGCAGATGGGGGCCAGCCTGATAGTAAAAGTGTACCCCTTTCTGTTGGGCGGCCATCCCCATCAAGGTGGCGATATCATCCAGCAGGGCCGGCAGATCGAGCGGTGTAGGGGCCAGTTCCAGCCGGTTGGCCTCGATTTTGGCGATGTCGAGGACATCGTTGATGAGCGTTAGCAGATGCTGGCCGCTTTTGTAAATAATAGTCAGACCATCTTTCTGGGTGGTGGTCAGGTTAGGGTCTCGATTGAGAATTTGAGCGTACCCCAGAATACCGTTGAGCGGAGTGCGGAGTTCGTGGCTCATATTGGCTAGAAAGGTGCTTTTAGCCTGGCTGCCCAGCTCCGCTTTTTCTTTAGCTACAGCCAGTTCCTGGTTAGATGCAGCCAATTGAGCCGACTTTTCGGCCAGTTCGTGGGTCCGGGCTGCCACCTGCGCTTCCAACTCACGGGTGCGCTTCTCAATGCTGCGTACCCGCAGGCGGTAGGCCCCAAAGGCCAGCCCTAATAAAGCCAGCCCTACAGTTCCTCTAAACCACGCGGTTTGCCACCACGGCGGCAAGATCACAAGGGGCAGCGTCACCTCATTTTCGCTCCAAAGGCCACCATTGTTCGTGCCCTGCACCCGTAGGGTGTAATTTCCGGGGGGCAGACTGGTATAGGTGGCCACGCGGCGCTCGCTGTCAACCTCATTCCAGTTGGCCTCTAACCCTTCCAGTTTGTAGCGATATTTATTTTTCAGGGGGCCGCTGTAACTCAGAGCGGCAAAATCAAAGGAGAGTATGTTTTGGTCGTAGTTGAGGGTGAGGCCATCGCCGTTGAAGCCGGTCCAAATGGGCTGAGACAGCAGTGATTCGGTCCCCGGTGTGACCGGCTGATTAAAGAGCCGAAGTTCGGTTAACACCATCGGTGGCTGGTAGTCATTATCGTGAACTTGCTCCGGGAAGAAGGTGAGCAAGAGACCGGCCCCTCCGAAAAGCATCTCGCCATTAGGGGTTTGATAAGACGCCAATCGCAGCGCATTGTCGCTTGGTAGGCCATTGGTTGTATCATACCTATAAAACCGCTTATGTTCAGGCTCAAATGATGTCAGACCATTCACGCTGAGCCATAGTCGGCCCTGCCGATCTATCTCCAGATCGCTGACGCTGCTGCCGGGGAGACCATCGGCCATCGTGTATCGGGTGAACGCTTCGGTGGCGGGGATAAAGTTGTAAAGCCCCAAATCGGTGGCCAGCCACAGGGTTCCGGCCGCGTCTTCACGAATATTGTTGATTTTTAAGGGGGGGCTTATGCCGGTTAGGTAGGGAGTGAAGATGCCGGTCTGAGGCTCAAAGCGATTCAAACCCTGCTCGGTGCCAAGCCACAGGAGACCTTGTGAGTCTTCAAAAAGGGCAGAGAGGCTGTCAAGGCTTAAAGAGTGAACATCTTCGGGATTGTGGCGGTAGTGGACAGCCTGTTCGGTGGTTGGATCAAACCGGTACAGTCCGTCCGAGCGGGTTGACAGCCACAATATACCGTGGTGGTCAATGAGACAATGATGGAATTTATCGGGCAGGCCGTTCTCGGCCGAGGCCCGGTAATGGGTGAATTGATTGGCGGCGGGGTCAAAGCGGTCCATGCCGCCGTCGGTCATAATCCATAGGGCATCGGCTTGATCGATACACAGGTCAAAAATATCGGGGTGGCCCAGGCTGTTAGGGTCGGCCGGGTCGGGTTCATAGTGCGTCCACTGCTGCTTTTGACGATCAAACCGATCCAATCCGCGGCTGCTGCCAATCCAAATGATCCCGGTGGCGTCCTGCCCCATTGTGCGAATACCACTCTGCGAGATGCTATTGGGGTTGTCCGGGTCATGTTTATAACTGGTAAATTGGTGATGGGCCGGGTTGAGCATGTTGACTCCATCATGGGTCCCAATCCACAATAAGCCTTCCCGGTCTTGATAGATGACGGCAACGCTGCCGCCCAGTAAAGCGTCCTGTTTTGATGGGTTCTTATCGTAGTGGAGGAATTGTCCGCTGGCCGGGTCAAACTGGTACAGGCCATCCCGTTCGATGCCGAGCCAGACTTGACCGGAGGAGTCTCGAAAGACGCTGGCAATTGTATACTCGGTTAACCCTGGCGGTTGGTTCTGGTAGCGGGTAAATGTTTCGGTGGTGGGGTCAAACTTGATCAAGCCCTGAGGCGTGCCCAGCCAAACCAGCCCGGTTGAGTCGGCAAATACCTGGCTGGGTTCCGCGTCTTTGGCCGAGGCCGGATCGTATTGAAAATGCGTTACAACGCCGGTAGCCGGGTCCAGGCGATCCACACCGCCGCCGACGCCCACCCAGACCACCGAATGTGGCACACCGGCCTCATTCGGCCCCAGCGCCACATTCCCCAAGCTGCCGGAGGTTAGGCCGTTAGGATCATCATTGGCGGCGTTGTTGTAGTGGGTGAAGGTTTCAGTGGTCGGGTCAAACGCCTCCACCATCTCATCGTTGCCCAGCCACAGCTTACCGGTGGCATCTAGCGCCAAAGCCCGGATGCGGTTGTCGCTGGGCGAGTTGGGATTCTGCGGGTCGTACTGGTAGCGGGTAAATAGGCCGGTCAGCGGATCAAATTTATTCAGTCCGCCCCGCTCAGTGCCAAGCCATAAGTTGCCCTGCTCATCTTCAACAATAGCCCGGATATCGGAGTCGCTCAGGCTGTTAGGGTTGTCCGGTTCGGGCCAATAGTTGTCGAAGTCATAGCCATCGTAGCGGGCCAGGCCATCGCCGGTGCCCAGCCAGATAAAACCCCGGCTGTCTTGAAATATGGCATAGGTCGAGTCATT
>JAGRCC010000448.1 GCA_020433785.1 Anaerolineae bacterium | reverse complement strand
TTGCCTTTTTTTATTCAAAAATTTGCGTGATAATCTAGACTGGTTTTGACAACTTTTTCGCTTAACTTTATCATAAACTCCAGGCTCAAGGAGTTTCTTTCATCATATGAGTATCTTTGGCTGGCTAAACAGTTTACCTAAAAGTAAGCGAAATATTTATTTCGTTCTCTTGGGCGTTATTGGGGCAACCATCCCCTGCTATTGCGTCGGCATCGTTGCCCTGGCGACCGCCCCTCCGATAGAAAATTCAACGCCAACGCCTTTCAGTCTCGTTTCGACCGCAACACCAGCGATTCCCTCGTTACCGACCCTAACCCCGACCGCAACCATCGATACTGAAGCTTCACCCAATAATCAAACACCGACCTCGACCTTGGAGCCGACTCCGACCCAATCTTTTCCGAACAGCGACCCCAGCCCTACTAATACGCCATCGCCCACCCCTATTCCCGGAACAGCCACCAATACGCCAACCGGAACACTTCAACCAACCAATACCTCCACCCCAACGCCAACCGTAAATACCACGGCCACAGCTGCGACTAATGCCACTGCTACCGCCCGCGCCCAAGCCATTTCAACGGCTGAGGCTAATGCGACCGCCACCGCCCAAGCGGTAACGGCTACCGCAGCCGCTAACGCAACCGCTACCTCGGTTGCGGCGACAGCTACGGCTCAGGCAGTGGGCAACCCACCCATTGTGGAGAACATTTCGGTAACCACCACTGAAAATGAGCCAGTAGCCGTTAATGTTAGCGCTTATGCCAGTGATCCGGATGGTGACCTTGATTTAGGTTCGCTTACTATCATTCGTAGTCCTAATAATGGTATGGCTTCTGCTGATGCGGCTGGTAATATTGTGTATACTCCCAACAATGGATTCAGCGGCGATGACAGCCTTGATTATCGCATCTGTGATATAACGAATAACTGCGCTACTGCTACGATGACAATTACTGTTCAACCGGTCGAGCCATCCCCGCAACCAACGGACGAACCTACGGATCAACCCACTACAGAACCAACCACTGAACCCTAAAAAAGGCCCATAAATTCTCGATCAATGATTGACTCTGGAATTTAACCTTAGTATACTACGTGTTTACATTACAATTTCATACATTATCCTAAGCTACCACCCTGGAGAAATCTCAATGCGATCCTCAATTACCCTTAGTTTCCTTCTATTTCTAACTATCGTCACAGCAGCTTGTCAATCTCAACCCCCGACCCCTGCGCCTACCTATACGCCTTATCCCACCTACACCCCTTATCCCACTTACACGCCACCACCACTACCGGTTAGTGAACTTAGTGATCGAGGCAGAGTTCCATCCGAGGAGGTAGAAAATCTTGTTTGGCCAACCGGGCCTCGAGATGACGTGATTCCGGCCGAAGACGCCGGTGACTTTGTTAATGCCAAAGTTACGGTCGAAGGCACAATTGTACGAACTCACAATGCGGGTAGTGTTGTTTTTTTGAATTTTACCCAAGATTATAAAAAGGGATTTACGGCTGTTATCTTTGCCGATGATTGGAGTAAATTTCCGGCTTCTCCTGAAAACCTTTTCTACGGCAAATTGGTGAGAGTTGAGGGCGTTGTTCAAGACTATCAAGGTACGCCCGAAATTATCATCACCGATCCTTGGCAAATTGAAGTGGCCCTAACTCTGGGACAACCTGTTGTCAGCGAGTGTAACTGTCAGAATCCGGCAGTAGTGGTTACTCAACCGGCGGCAGCCACCCCTATTCCAACAGACACCCCCGCCGCCGAGACCTTTGCTCCGCCGACAATTGAGGCATCGGGGCAGGTTGTCTCTTGGCAGGAAGCGGCCAACTTCATCGGCCAAACGGTGACCGTTGAAGGTCGAATTGTTGATACTTACAACTCGGATAAAGTTATTTTCTTAAATTTTGATCAGGATTATCGTAACAGTTTCAAAGTAGTGATCTTTCCGGATGCTTGGTCCCTGTTTCCTGACTCACCCGATATTTATTTTCAAGACAAAACTGTGCGGGTCACCGGATCAATAAAAATTTACCAAAACAGTCCGGAAATCATTGTGGACCAACCTGATCAGGTTGAAATTATGGAGTAACTACGAATATGATGGCATCTTTGCCGACTATTCTTTTAATATTAGCCGGATTGAGTTTAGCGGCCACCGGCATCGCCGCACTGATAGCTGCTCGTTCTCAACGAGAGGCGCAAATGGCCATTTTTCCGATTGTTCGGGAAGAAGAGAGCAATCGCGCCCAACGTGCTCGCATTTCCATTTTTGTATGGACCGCTGTAACAGCCCTATTTTTAGGCGGCTGGCTGGCCACCCTACAATTGGCTACCCCTAGCAAGAGTAACTCGCCGGAGTCGGCTGTGGCCGAAGCGCCATCGAATCAGGCAGCAGAGGAAGTGGCCCAGGTTTCAGCCAGTATCGAGGCAGAAGTGCCGGCTGAAAGCAATAGCGAACCCTCTAACCTGGCTGAAGCGGAAGCCGAGGCGAGTGTAGAAGAACCAGCAGAAGTTAAGGTCACTATTTTAACGCCGACCACAACTAACGTCACGCAAGCGCCCACTGCCACGCCAACGGAAACGCCTATTCCGCCGACGCCGACAGCCACAGCTACCCCAACCCCGGCTTTGGGCGCATTTATACTGGCAACCACCGGACCGCGTACACCAGCTCCACCCGGCGCTCGGATCGGCCCCATCGAATTTGCCAGCGATATCACAACCGATCTGGAGCCGGTTAACTCAAACGATCTCTTTGCTAATGGGGTTGATACCGTTTATGCGATTTTTCCGTTCAGTGGGATGCGGAAAGGGTTAGATTTTACCATTATCTGGTATCAAAATGGCATTGAATTAGCCCGAGAAGAAGGCGAGTGGGCATGGGGCGAAGAGGCCAGTTCCTACACGTTCCTTCATACCCGAGGCGAAGGGCTTTATAAGTTGGAACTTTATGTGAATGATACGGTTGTAGCCTCTGACATGTTTGAGATCAAGTAAAAGGATAGTATCGATGAGCACCTCCGGCACAATGACCTACCAGCAAGCTCGAACGCTGCTGAAAAAATTGATCAACGCCAAAGATAAAGACGAGCTACAAAGAGTCATCAGCAATAATGTCAGCAGTTGTGACGGTGTCTTTTTCGCTGAGCTAGAAGCCACAGTCGAGCAGTTTCGAGCCAGAGGCGACGAATCCAGCGCCCAAAAACTAAAAGCCCTCGGCGACTACATGGCCCGCCTCCGTTTCATGATTTAAGTCGTTTCACCGTTAGGAAAAATTAAGAATTCACTTCTCCATTCTTCATTTTTCATTCTTCATTCACCAGCCTTGCTCATCTTTTTCGCTGCGGCGTTGAAGCCAGCCTTGCCGTGCATTGGAGACACCATCTCGATCATTAACGGACAAGAGCAAAAAAAGCCCGATCATAAGCCCACCGACAATAATTAAACCTATTAATATCGCCAAACCCAAAAGTAATACCACGCTTATACCCATCCCATTTGCCTGCGCTAATTTTGCTTAACTTGACATAGCAACAAAAAATAGTAGACTCAAAGTTGTAACATTATGTAAGGTTATAGTCCATGTTTAGGTGGAAGTATACCATAAAGGTTTTGAGTTGGCATGGCAGCAGGCAAAAATAAAGCGCAAACGAACCTCACCATCGACCAGCTTTTGGGGCGATTGGGGCCTTATCAACGGGAAATCAGCGGAGCGATTATCCTGTTCATTTCAGTGATTACGCTGCTTAGCTTGCTATCACTGTCCGAGGGTACGGTTAGTGGCTGGTGGGCCGATTTCTTCCGGCAGCTTTTTGGCTGGGGCGCGATTCCGGCAGTGAGCCTGCTGGCGGTGTTGGGCATACTACTGACCTTTAGCCGCTTGAGAGAAGAGACAAAACCTCTGCCCTTCGATATCATCATTGCGGTTGAGGTGCTGTTAATTGTTGGCCTGGCTTTGACTCATTTGCTGGCTGTTGAACCGGGCGAGCATGCCGTGCGGTTGGCCCGTGAAGGCGGTGGCGGCGGATTTGTGGGCTGGGGCGTGAGCAATTTTGCGATAGAATTGGTGGGCGATGCCGCAGCGATTGTATTGCTGTTTATCATCGGGCTGGCCGCGCTAGGGGTCATGGCTCGCTTTTCATTCACCGACGCGGCACAGTGGGCTGAGCTAATTAACCATTGGGCGCAGCAGCGACTTGAAGAACAAGAAGAGGCTGTCGCTGCGGATAGTATCGAGCCTACGCCGGAAGCGCGCCCCAAAAAATCATCAAAAACCGCTGCCCCAAAAGCCAAGTCAGCCAAACCACCCGCCCCAGAAATGACCGCCGAGTCGGCCATCACGACCCTACCTCCTACCCAACGAGCCTTGCCGCCCATTAACCTCTTAGCCCCGCCGGTTAAAGATGCCGGCCAAGGGGCGAACGCCCGCTACCAGGCCCAGATTATTGAAGAGACTCTGGGCGGGTTCGGCATTCCGGGCGAGGTGGTCGAAATCAATTCCGGCCCCACCGTTACCCAGTTTGGTCTAAAACTAGGCACCATCGAACGTAAAATGCCCGACGGCACGACTGTCCAGCAGCGGATTCGCGTGAATAAGGTTTTGGCGCTCAGTAACGATTTGGCGCTGGCCCTGTCGGCTTCACCCATCCGCATTGAAGCGCCGGTGCCGGGCCGGCCGTTGGTCGGCATCGAGGTACCGAACACCGACAAGACGATGGTTTCGCTGCGAGGCGTTATTGAAAGCGACGATTTTCAAAAAAGCACCAAACCCCTGCTGGTGGCGCTGGGCAAGGGCGTTTCAGGCCAGGCTGTTTCAGCCTCGCTGGTCGATATGCCCCACCTGCTCATTGCCGGAGCGACCGGCTCCGGTAAATCGGTTTGTATCAACACCCTGATTTCGACGCTGCTGTTTACGCACGCGCCGGAGCAGCTGCGCTTTTTAATGATCGACCCCAAGATGGTGGAACTGACCAGTTACAACGGCATTCCGCATCTGATCGCGCCGGTAGTGACCGATTTCGATCAAGTGGTTGGGGCGCTGGCCTGGGCCACCCGCGAGATGGAACGGCGCTACAAGTTGTTTGCGGCGGCCGGTGCACGCAGCATCGGCGGTTATAATCGCAAAGTGGGGGCCAAAGGCGAGCGGCTGCCGTTTCTGGTGATCGTCATCGATGAGCTGGCCGACTTGATGATGATGGCCCCGGATGAGGTCGAGCGCCATATCTGCCGCATCGCGCAGATGGCCCGGGC
>JAGRCC010000447.1 GCA_020433785.1 Anaerolineae bacterium | reverse complement strand
GTTTCCGGGCGCGAGCCAGGGCCGGAATGGTCGGCACCGAGATATTCTTTTTGAAGATTTCCGGAGCCGCGCCGGTGCCGCCGCCCCGGCCGTCGAGAATGATATAATCCACACCAATAGCCAGCCCAAAATCGATATCCGCTTCGATGTGTTGGGCCGACATTTTGAAGCCGATCGGGATGCCACCGGACACCTCGCGGACCTCATCGGCCACACGACGAAAGTCATCGACCGTCTTTAAATCGATGAAGGTGGCCGGGCTGACCGCCGGCTGACCTTCCGGCAGTTCGCGCACCTGGGCAATTTTGCCGACGACTTTGTTGCCGGGCAGATGCCCTCCTGTGCCGGTTTTAGCGCCCTGACCACCTTTAAAGTGAAAGGCCTGGACATGCTCGACTTTGTCCAGACTCCAGCCAAACCGCGCCGAAGCCAGTTCGTAGAAATAGCGGGAGTTCTCGGCGTGCTCTTCCGGCAGCATCCCCCCCTCGCCGGAGCAGATACCGGTGCCGGCCAGTTCCGCCCCACGCGACAAGGCTATCTTGGCTTCTTCGCTCAACGCACCGAAACTCATGTCACTGACAAACAGTGGGATAGCTAATCGCAGCGGTTTGCGCGCCTTTGGGCCGATAATTAGCTCCGTCCCCACCTCGGCGTCGTCCAGCAGGGGGCGGCGAGCCAGTTGAGCCGTGACAAGATTGATGTCCTCCCAGCGCGGCAGTTCGGTCATCGACACGCCCATGGCTGACACCTGGCCGTGATGGCCCCACTTATTCAAACCGTTCTTAGCCAGGTGTTTGATATATTTGTTGTGCGGCTCATCCGGAGTACCGTGGATATCGGCATAGAGACCCTGATACTCGTCGCGATGATACGGTTGAGGATGCTCGAGCCGCCAAGCGACGATCTCCTGCTCATCGACATAAACGGCGTCGGTTGGCCGGTCGATCCAGGCGTTGAATTTATGCAGAAATTCAGTGTTGTGGTACTCGCTCACCCCGGTATCGTAGCGATAATCCCAGTTGTGAACGCCACATACAATGTTACGGCCAATAATAGTGCCGTCGGCCATTAGCGCCCCGCGATGCTGGCAGCGCCCATACAGAACCGATACGTTGTCATCGTAGCGGATCACCACCAAATCCACATTGGCCACGAGCGCGTAAGTGGGATCGCGATCTTTTAATTCGCTCCAGGTGGCAATTTTGACCTTATTCTGAACATCAGTTTTTGTGATTGACATTATCTCCCCATCTCTATTTGTGTTTGTGGTGTTTATAGAGTTTTTAGAATTTGTGGGGTTCTTAGAGCTTGTGGCGTTAATGGCGTTTTTTTCTGTAAACTCTCTAACTCTACAAACTCTTTAACCTGACAATCTCTTTAATTCCACGAACCCATTATACTCTACAAACTCTCTAACTCCACCAACGCTATACTTCTACAAACTCATCAACTCTATGAACGCATTAAACTTGCTCCGGCCTGCTGAACCGAGCGCAGGAAGGTGAGCAGTTTTTCAGCCGGATTATCGGCATCGACCAGGGTTTCATACAGCAAAAGCGCGCCGGTGAAGGCTTGGGTATGCCAGGCCCCCTCCGACGGCAGAGCCATGTCGGTCAGGCCGGCCGGCATGGGGTAGGCCGTGATGTAAAAATAGGGTTGGGGCAGCGCGGCGTCGCCGGGGGCAAAGCCGAAGTTCATCTGTTCATCGGCGTTTTCTTCGTCGGCGGGATCGGTGTCGGGTACGAGCCGGCCGGAGAACCACAGAACTGCCAGATCGAAATGATGCGGCCAGAGCTGCACATCGCTGGTTTCCTGGCGGAGTTCGCCTTTGAACTGCTTGAGCACGGCATCGACCTGAGACAGCGCTTGCCAATAGGTTTCCACCTGAGTCATGTTATAAGCGCCGGGGGTATCGTCGGTAAAAAGGGTACGGTCGATATCAAGGGTAAGTCCCAAACCGGCCAGCGCGGCCAACGTCTCTTCGTAAAACGCCGCCGCCGACTGCCCGCGTAAGGGCCGGCTGATGCGTTCGCCGCGATTGGTGGTAATGACCAGTTGGTGGATAGTGAAATCGAGCAGCAGTTCAAACGTTACCGAGCCGGCCGGAATAGGCCCGGTTGTCAAACCGGTCGCGGTCGCGCGTAGACTGATGTGCGACCAATGCTTCTGTCGGGGCGTCAGCGCCCGGCGCACCTTGCCGGTCAATTTAGCGTAATTTTGCAACGACTTCAACGACGGCAGCAGCGCCTCGTATGAGAGTGGAGGAAATTTATTTTTGAGCATTTTAATCTCCTTATAAGCGTTAATAGAATTGTGGAGAGGAATAGTTCTATATAAACTCTATAAACTCGGTGAACTCACTATGTTTGTCTAGGATCGGTCAGAATTTCGACGATGGCCGGGCCATCGGCATTGAGGCCGGCTTCGAGCGCCGGGACCAATTCGGCCGGGTTGGTGGCGCGGAAGCCGTGGCCGCCGCATAGGTTGGCGTATTCGGCAAAGTTGGGATTGTGCAGGCTGGTTTGCCACACTTGAAAGCGACCGGCCCGCTGTTCTTTGGAAATTTTACCGAGTTCGTCGTTGTTGAGCAGCACGTGACAGATGGGCATGCCATATTTCACGGCGGTAGTGAAATCGGCCAGGTATTGGCCAAAACCACCGTCGCCGGAAACCGAGACAATTTTACGATTAGCCCCAACCGCCGCCCAGGCCCCCAACGCCGCCGGAAAAGAAAAGCCGATACTGCCCAGGTAGCCCG
>JAGRCC010000446.1 GCA_020433785.1 Anaerolineae bacterium | reverse complement strand
CGACCGTAACCTCGACCATTTCGGCCACGTAGCCATAGGCAAAGTTGGGTACGCTGTAGCCGGTGTGGGGATCAAACGGGGTGGTTTTGGGGGCCAGCCAGGTGGCTTCGGCGGTGGCCGGGCGCTCTTCGCGGCGCCATTTCCGCAGGGCAAACTCCGCCGCCTCTTTGACGGCGTTGCCGGCCATCATCGTCAAGCGCGAGGCGCTGGCGCTGCCGGAACTTTGGGTAAACGCTGTGTCCGATACTTCCAACGTAATCTTATCAACCTCAATCTCAAGGGCCTCGGCGGCAATTTGGGCCATCGCCGTGTGATGGCCCTGCCCCACATCGGCCCCGGCGATACGCAGCACCGCTTCCTCAATTTCTCCGCCGCCGCGCAGTTCAACCTCGGCCCAACTATTTTCCTGATACCCAAAGCTAAACCCAATATTTTTGAACCCGGCGGCAAAACCCTGCCCTTTGACGAACCGGGGCAGTTCCTCCGGATAATCGGGGCTGTTCTCGCCGCGCTTGCCGCCATAATTCCAATTGGAGTGCCAGGCGGTCTTGCGAATAACCTGTTCCATACTGACGCCGCCGGGAATGGTCGTACCGACTACGCTTAGCTTGTCTTCGTCCAGCACGTTTTTGAGCCGCAGTTCAACCGGGTCCATCCCCAATTTTTCCGCCAGTTTGTTCATCTGGAGTTCGGCGGCAAAGTGGCCCTGCGGCCCGCCAAAACCGCGAAACGCGCCCGAAACCATGTTGTTGGTGTAAACCGCGTAGGCATCGATGGTCACATTAGGAAATTCATACGGCCCGGTACAGGTCAACACGGCATTCCCCAAGACCTTGTTACTGGTATACATATAAGCCCCGCCATCGCTAATAATACGCGTGTCGGCGGCAATGAGCGTCCCGTCAGATTTCGCTCCCCATTTCGAGTAGATGATCATCGGGTGGCGCTTGCAGTGGCCCAAAATCGACTCTTCCCGGCTCCAGATGATTTTGAGCGGCCGCCGGTTGCCGTAACGCTCGTAAGTGCGCAGTACGGCCAGCGCCATCACAATTTGGACGCTCATATCTTCCCGCCCCCCAAACGCACCACCGATGGCATCATAAATCACCCGAATTTTATCGGGCGGTAGGTCAAGCGCGTGGGCAATCTGCTGCTGATCCTCCCAGGTCCACTGCCCGGCGCAGCGCACGGTGATCCGCCCGTCATCATCGATAAAGGCGGTACCGGCTTCCGGCTGAAGATAGGCGTGCTCTTGGAAGGGGGTTTGGTAGACATTCTCGATGATCACATTGCAGCCATCCCAGACCGCGTTCGTGTCGCCTTTACGAACACGCTGGTACTCGGCCACATTGTTGAGCACGCCGGGATGAAGCTGGGGCGCGCGCCCCGACATGGCAAACTCCAGGTCATCGACCACCGGCAGGTTTTGAAAATCGACTTTGATCAAATCGCGGGCTTCGGCGGCGATCTTCTCGGTTTCGGCCACAATAATCGCCACCTGATCGCCCACAAATCGAACCACATCGCCGCCTTTTTTGGTCGATCCCGGCCCGCACAACACCGGCTGATCGGGAATTTGCAGCCCGTACTGGTTGATGGGCACATCCTCCGCCGTCAATATATCGATCACACCGGGCAGCGCCTTGGCTTTGCTGGTGTCGATGCGCCGGATGCGGCCATGCGGCCGGCCGGCAAACAGAATTTTACACCATAAGACATCGTCCGCATTGCGATCGCCAGGATAAAGGGTTTGGCCAGTTACCTTGCCAAAGGCATCAAGGCGTTTTATAGATTTACCAATGGATTTGCCGTTTTCTGCCATAAAAAAGTCTTTCTTAAATAAAGCTTCTTTCCAGCTATTTTGGGCCGGGATGGGGGAGTTTGAACTATTTCCTTGACCCTCTAGCAAGAGCCAATTGTTATTGTTCGTTTTGCTGCTGCCGCTTCGCCGCCAACTCGAGCGCTTGGAGAATTTTGTAGTAACCCGTACAGCGACACAAGTTGCCGGTGATGGCCTGTTTTATCTCATCGAGCGTGGGGTGCGGGCACTCATCCAGCAACGAGACGCCGCTCATAATGAAGCCGGGCGTGCAGTAACCACACTGAACGGCTCCCTCATCGATGAAAGCCTCCTGCACCGGGTGAAGATCGTCATCTTGAGCCAATCCTTCGATAGTGACCACTTGACTGTGGTGAGCGCGCGGGGCGGGAACCATACAACTCATCACGGCGATTCCGTCCAGAATGACCGTACACGCGCCGCATTCACCCTCGGCGCAGCCTTCTTTGGTGCCGGTTAGATCGGCATTCTCTCGCAGCAAGCGCAGCAATGTTTTGCTGTTACCCCCTCGAAACGTATGCGGGTGGCCGTTGATGTAGCACTCGATGGGCTCGTCGCCGGCCTCGGTGTGGGTGACGCGCGGCGATTGGTTTAGATAATTGACAAAATGCCCATCGGTGTGGCCCCACAGCATGACCGGACGCGGCGGCATCGTGTCCGTCTCTGTCCCTTCGGCCAGGGCTTCAAGCGCGTGCTGCGTCAGCGTCGAAACCATATAGCGGCGATATTCAGCCGAACCGCGCACATCGCTGATGGGGGCGACGGTTTGCGCGGCCAACTCGCCGGCATGAATCAGTACATCTTTGGTCAGCACTTTGCCGGCCAGGAAACGCTCGGCGTCTTCCGCCCGCACAATAGTGGGCGAGACACTACCCAGCGCAATTTTAGCCTCGGTCACTGTATCGCCAAACATACTTAGCACCACAGCCACATTAACAACGGAGATCGCTTGAAATCGACGCAGGCCCAACTTGAGGAACGTACCGACCTGATAGCTGGTCATAGCCGGAAACGAGATATCGACCACCATTTCGTTGGGCTGGAGGGCCGTTTTGCGCACGCCCAAAAAGAACTCTTTGAACGGCAGGGTTCGCGTGCCATGCACACTTTGCAACGTGACGCTCGCACCCAGCGCCCACAGCGGCGAAATGGTGTCGTTAGCCGGCGAAGCCGTCACTAAATTACCAGCCACCGTACCACGATTCCGAATCTGCGGAGCGCCGACTTCCCAGCACGCTTTAGCTAGCGGAAAAGCTCTGTCCATACAAAGAGGAGATCGTACCACTTGATTGTGTGTCACCAATGGCCCCAAGTGGATATGATGATGCTCATCTTGGGTAATTTGGTCTAAATCGGGCAGGCGCGAAATATCGATTAAAACTTTCTCGGGACGTACGCCTCGATCATATTCGACCACAATATCGGTACCACCGGCAATGAGACGGGCATCGTGCTCATATTCGGCCAGCAGTTGTAAGGCTTCCTCAAGGGATTGGGGGGTATAGTAGGTTTGCCACATGGCCTTAATCCTGAAGTTACCGGATAAAAAAATCCCCTTAGCGCAAGGGGGTTGAATGGTCCTATTATAATGATGACCCTCAGGGAAGTCAATATCAACCAGCAAGGGCTATTTGGGGATCATTTTATCGCCAATGAGACTGGCCGCTAGCGTTTTCTGACCAGCTGTAATGAAGTCGACCATGACAAATGTGTCGCCGTCTGCCGGTGTAACAGACAGCACAATACCGGACCCAAATTTTTCGTGCTCGACTTCCATCCCTTCAGCAAAGGGGATAGCTTCCCTTTGTGCCAGCGGGTTGCGGGTCGGTTCGGGAATTTGGTATTGGCGATCATGCCACAAATCGGCATAAACCTTTAAATCGGTCGAACTGTTAATTTTGCGGGAGAGTGCCGAAGCGGTAGTTCGGCTTGCTGTTAATCGTTGGCTGAGGTCAACATCGCTAGCAGCTTGACCAGCCCGGCTTAAGGCTGTATCGATTTGGCGAAAAACATCGCTGGGTTTATGAATGCCAGACTCAATAACAACTAACTGAATGCCATGCTGCTGGCAGATTTCAACACGGGCATCCTGACGCGTCCGGAGTTGGTCCTCTTCTTGCAGGCTTAACCGGCGACGTTGATTTTTGCCCTTTAATCCCTCAAATCGGACAGCGATACCTAAATCCGGATACAGGATATCCAACTTGAGCCGGCGATTTGTGGTCGGGTTGATCAGCCATTCGGGTGTTATATTTAACTGGGCTTCAACCCCGGCAAAGATACGAGCCAAGATTTCACGCCAGGCATTCATCTCCATCCAGTCTGGCAAATTACGCTGTTGTGCTTTCATTGCTCTTACTCTAAATGATTCGTCTCGATAGGTTTAAATCATAACATAATGTGTAAAATGGGCAAAAATTTTGTCTGTTTTAGCTCTCTAAGCGAAATTGCCTAGGCAATGCCGCTCATCAAATCTTAGGCAATAATCGCTTGATGGCTGATGTGGAAAGCGCTATACATTGCTATACTTAAGCCCAACAAGTTGCAATAACTTTTGCG
>JAGRCC010000445.1 GCA_020433785.1 Anaerolineae bacterium | reverse complement strand
ACAAGGCAGCGCTGAAACGGCCGAACCGCCTCAAACAAATCGAAGCGGTGGAGGACATCGAGTAACTGTTGGCGTGGCCGGGTCGTGCGCAGGCAGTAGCCGTAGACCACCAGGCTGCGCTTAAGCAAACCTCGGTCACGGGTCAAGAGAATTCGCTGTTCCGTGTTGGAAATACGGGCTAATGCTTCATCATCAAAATTATTGCGGTAGAGGGTATCGAAGCCAAGCATCCTCAAATAGCGCGCCAACTGCCCCAAATGGACATCCAGCACAAAGCGAGGGGGATCGAGTGGTGCCGGGCGGACTCGATGAGAAGAATCCGGTGTCAACACGGTAAAAAAGGGGTAGACGGCAATGCGGTCGCCATCTTGAACCAGATAGGAGAAGTCAATCGGCCCCCCGTTGGCCAAAATCAATTCGATCTCAGTATGGGGGACGCCGAGGGACTCGATCATATCTTTGACCGAGGCATTAAGGTCAAAGCGGTGAATAAACGGCCTTTGCCGCTTGTGGGCCGGCAGAAAGTCGTTCAGATCGGCATAAAAGCGAAATGTGGCGGCTCGACTCACAACTACTCCGTTGGAAGTGATAAAACTTTAGCTTTTCCGCACCCACACCCGATTACTATGAAACGTACTCTGTCCAGCCATATCACCCAAAGTGTCGGATACGGTCCAGTTGACGTTGCGCCCGCCGTCGCCGTTTTGGAAGGGGTCAAACTTGGCCCAACGGCCTTTGGGCGAAGCCAATACGCCGGGGCGAACCGCGTCGGTGACGACAGCCTGGAGTTTGCACCAGCCGCGCTCATTTTCGACAATCACAATATCACCATCGGCGATACCACGATCGGCGGCATCGGTTGGGTGAATTTCGACAAAGGGCGGGCCCTCACGCCGGAGCAGGTGGTCTTGATTGGCAAGGCTGCTGGTGACAAAGTGATGGGCGGCGGCCGTGATTAAGTTCAGAGGCTGCGAGTCGGGTTGCAAGAGGGTCTCAGGTGGGTTGGCCTCATCGCTGAGATCACGCCAACCCGGCAGGGGGTCTAAACCCTGTTTGGCCATACCGGCCGAGTAAAGCTCGACTTTGCCGCTCGGTGTGCGGAAGTGCAAATCGGCGAAGGGGACGTTGTTATCAATGGTGAGCGGCAGCGTATGGTGACTCTTCAACTTTTCCAGCGTAATCCCCTGCAAAGCCGGATTACGGGCGGCGGTGGCGGTTAAAATCTCATCGATGACGTCATCGGCGTTGTGATGCAGCCACGGCTCGGTGAAGCCCATCGTTTTGGCCAGCAAGCTCATCACCTCCCAGTTGCTTTTGCTCTCGTCCAGGGGGGGAATCGCTGGGTGATTGTAGGTCAGCCAGGTATGGCCGTAGGGTTTGTGCAAATCGACCTGCTCCAACTGCGACGTCGCCGGCAGGACAATATCGGCATAGTCGGCCGTGTCGGTCATGAACAATTCGTGAACGACGGTAAATAGATCGTCCCGTTTCAACCCTTCGACAATCTTTCCGGCGTTGGGTGAAATCGCGGCCGGGTTGGCCCCAAATACAAACAGCGACATAAGGGGCGGATCGGTCACCTCGCCCAGCAGGGCAGCGCCCAGGCGGTTCATATTAACGCTGCGAGCCGCCGGAGGACACTCGTCCCAATGGAGCAGGGCTTGACCATCCCACATCACATAACCACTGGTACTGTAACTCAACCCACCCCCGCGCAGGCCATACTGGCCGGTCAGAGCCGGCAAAGTACAAATAGCCCGCACATTTTGCCCGCCGGTTCGATTACGCTGCAAGCCGTCGGCAATTTTGATCAGCGCCGGGCGGCTGGCGGCGTAGGTACGGGCCAGGTCGATAATGTCGGCGGCGGGCAGGCCGGTAATGGCGGCCGCACGTTCCGGCGGATAGTCATCCAGCCGCTCGCAGAGCTGCGGCCAGCCGATGGTGTTGGCCGCCAGCCAGGCTTCGTTATGCCGTTCCTCGGCAACAATAACATGCGCCATACCCAGGGCTAACGCACCGTCGGTACCGGGTAAGGGAGCCAGGTGCAGATCGGCGCCACGAGCCGTGCGCGTGCGGCGCGGATCGATGACCACGACCCGGCAGCCTTTCTTCTGCGCCGCTTTGAGATGGGGCATAAAATGGGGCGCGGTCGAGACCGGGTTATGACCCCAGATAATCACCAATTGGCTGTCTTCAACATGGTCATACGGCGAGCTGTGGCGCACCCCCAGCGTCATATTCACCGCATACTCTGCCGCCGCGCCGCAGATGGATCGTTCGAGCTGGCTAGCGCCCAGTCGCTGCCAAAAGCGGCCGCTAGCTACCGACATTTGCACCAGCCCCAGCGTGCCGCTGTAGCTGTACGGCAAAATCGCCGCCGCGCCGTACTGATCGATGATGCTACGCCAGCGGTCGCCGATTTCCGCCATTGCCTCGTCCCACGAGATCCGCGCCCACTGACCGCTGCCTTTAGGCCCAACCCGCCGCAGCGGATATTGAAGTCGATCCGGATGGTAGACGTGATCGAGATAGGGCCGTACCTTAGCGCATAACCACCCTTCCGTAATCGGATGATCGGGGTTGGCGTAGAAATTAACGGCGCGACCGTTCTGTACTTCCGTGATAAAGCTACAGGTATCCGGGCAGTCATGAGGGCAAGCGCCATAAATTTTTTGAATCGACATATGCTCCTACTTTCTGCCGAAATCGGCTCTAATTTCCCCCCAGGCTTCGGTATCCCACTTTAGCAAAGGGTTGGAATAGTCGTTACTCTCTAGCCACTGTAGGGCGCGATCGGCCAGCGACCAGACCTCGGTAGTATCGAGCGTGCGAGGTAGTTGGGAGCCGATGCGTTTATTTTTGACCCAGGCCAGGGCCGTGCGGGAGTCGGAGTAGATGGGGCTGGTTTTGCCCTGTTTTTTTAGCAGTGACAGGGCATGGACAATGGCGATGAATTCGCCTAAATTGTTGGTTCCGTTGTCGATCGGGCCTTTGTGGAACAGTTCGACGCCGCTTTTGGTCTCGACGCCCCGATATTCTAAATTGCCGGGGCTGCCGTCGCAGGCGGCGTCGACCGAGACGCTGTCGGCGATAACCTCCGGCGGAAGTGTGGTTAACGCTACTTTTTTACCGTAAAAGGCTTCCCAGCCGGTCTTGAAGGCTTCATTGGCCTGGGCGAGGTTGGTGAATGATTTGTATTTGGCGTCGCTGTAGCCGTTGACCTGAGCCTGGGCGTCGGCCCAGGTGATGTAAATACCAGGCTGCCGGCCAACCCAGACCACATAGTATTTTTGTTTTGACATGGGCAGAATTTTACCACGGGCGGGAGGGCGTTACAAACGGGAATAAAAACAATCCCATAATCATAGGATAGCACAACATTAAATCGTGGAA
>JAGRCC010000444.1 GCA_020433785.1 Anaerolineae bacterium | reverse complement strand
CAAGTTAAGGCCGAACGGCTGCGCATGGAAGATGAGTTCAATACCGAGCGCGATGTTTGGCGGCAAGAGAAAAACCTGGACGAAGTAGTTGAAGTCAGTGACATCGCCGAGGTTGTCTCCAATTGGACCGGTATCCCGCTGCAAGATATGCTGCGCACCGAGGCGGCGAAGCTGCTCGATATGGAGGCCGAACTGCACCGGCGAATTATCGGCCAAGATGAAGCGATCATCGCCATCAGCGACGCCATCCGTCGGGCACGTTCCGGCCTGAAAGATCCGCGCCGGCCCACCGGAAGTTTTCTGTTCCTGGGTAGCTCAGGGGTTGGGAAAACTGAGTTGGCTAAAGCGTTGGCTGCCTTTCTGTTCGACGATGAAGACGCGCTGCTGCGCATCGACATGAGCGAATACCGCGAAGGTCACACCACCAGCCGGCTGTTCGGTTCGCCGCCCGGTTACGTGGGCTACGATGAAGGCGGGCAGTTGACCGAAGCGGTCAGACGCCGACCGTACCAGGTGGTGCTGTTCGACGAAATCGAAAAGGCGCACCCTGATGTTTGGAATGCGCTACTGCAAATATTGGAAGACGGACGCTTAACCGACGGGCAAGGGCGCACGGTTGACTTTACCAACACGGTGGTCATCATGACCAGCAACGTCGGTACGGCGTTTGGCGCGAAAGGCGGTACCATCGGTTTCCGCCAGCAGGGCGACACCGGCACATTTGATGATAAGCGGCTCAAAGGCGACATTCAGGATGCGCTGCGCCGCCATTTCCGGCCGGAATTTCTGAACCGGATCGACGAGATCATCATCTTCCATACGTTGACCACTGAACACGTAGTCAGGATTGTTGACTTGCAGATCCAGGAAATCGCCGAGCGGTTGAGCGAACACGGCATCACCATCGAACTGACCGACGCCGCCCGCAATTGGCTGGCCGAGGAAGGCTACGACCCTGCGTTCGGGGCTAGACCGCTGCGCCGCACGCTGCAAAAGCAAGTTGAGTCGCCGCTATCGGTTCGGCTGCTGCAAGGCGAATTTGCCGAAGGCGACGTCATCGTGGTCGATCACAACGAGGAAGCGGGCTTGACCTTTATCAAGAAAGAGCACCTCGTGGTTGAAATGCCGACCAACGTCGAAGTCGAAGAATAATTACGGTTATCTCAAAAAAGCCGGTGTCGCTATGACACCGGCTTTTTTTCTTTAAAGCCCAGTTGATTTCACTCAACCGCGGTCATCGTTCCCAAATCAACCCACTGACTTGCCGGCTGGTCTGCCTTATCCAAAAGCCGTACCTGCAATCGGTATCGGCCTGCCGGAAAGTCAGCCGGAATCCAGAAGGCATGGTTGTCGCGGACACGCTCGCCGGGAGACCAATGGCGGGTCGGGTAGCGCCCGAAAGAAGGTGCGCCAGATTGCTCCAGCGCAGTGAGTTTCTGCTCATTCACAAGGCGAACCGCGATTTGATAGTTCGCTTGCGGTTTTTGCTTCGCTTCCCAAAAAAGCGCCAGCCGTAAAAAATCGTTACGAACAATAGCGTCTCGCTCCGGCGTTGCGCCGAGCAAACGCAGGTCGGCATTAAGATCGACGTTCTGAGGCCAGGCAATATCAAGCTCCGTCAGGGCCGGTTGCTGATCAGACAGATCAACTGTAACCGGAATGGCGATCACATCCGGCCAGCCGGAGTCGCCGCCGGCCAATACCGGCAATCGCTGCCAGGTAGCCGGATCGTACAGGCCGGTGGTCAGAAAATAGTCGCCCGGCGGCGTTCCCCACGGAACCAATACTGTGTGCGAGTCACGGACGAAGCCCCACGACTGCCAGTCGCTAGTGGGCAAACCGCCGGGGTGCAAGTTATCCTGGCCGGTATAGAGGTGGCCTTCATGGTCAACTAACTGAGCTAAAGCACTGTAAGCTGTCGCCACGGGCTGCCGCGCCTGCCAATAAGCGGTTAAATCGAATGCCTGACCGGGCTGCACCGCTGCCTGCGCCAGATCGTAGCCGATGAGATCGATCTGGCTGCCAAAATTCACCTGGCGCGGCACATCGATCCCAACGACTGCGCCGTCGTATGTCTGTTTAAGCGGGCTATCAACGTGATCGAAGTAGACCATTTTCAAGGCGATGAGCAGGCAGGCGAGGCTGGTGAAAATAATCAGGGGGGATAGTGTAAGTTTCGAACGAGGAAGATCGGGTGTAAGCCATAGATAAACATGCTCAGTCCGATGCCCCATCGATAGAGCCAGCACCCCTAAAACAGCAAACAGTGCTGCAACCGATAACCAATTGGCAACACGTCGCAGCTTCGTCTCTTGAAAATGGAGGCTTATTTTATGCCGGCCGGGCGGCACGTCGACGCGGATAAGCCCGCGATCGCTGAAAGGAACGGTAGGGGCGGGCTGCTTATCAACCTTAGCCACCCAACCCGGAAAGTAAAAGGTGTTGAAAATTGCCTGAAACGGTTCAGGCGACTCGACTGTTAAAGACACTCGATTAAATTCATAGCGAGTCGACGCGATTTCGGCTCCATAAGGTAGATAACTGGCATCAAATCGCTCAATTGGCCGGCCGGTTTGATACATCGGCTCCAGCGGCGACTCGCGGGGAATCGTTTTTACCCAAATCGGCAGATATTCGCCAAAAGAGGTCGTACCAATGACGCCGCTGCGATGCTCATAAGCCATCATATCGACTAGGCTGGGGTCAGCCGGCAGGGTGGTATTGTAGCGTGGGTAAAGCAGCGGCACGGCGCTGAAAAAGATGGCAGCGATACCCACTAACGTCAGCGCCAAGGCGGCTCGCTCCGGCAGCGTTGGCCCAGCCGCGCCGGCCAAGATGGCTAGCATCAAGGCCGACGGGCCTAGCCAGCGATAGGGAAATTGAATAAATTCGAGCAGCGGCAGTCGCTCCCAGAGCGGCTGAGAGAGCGGCAGCATCATCAAAACGGCGATGAGCAGCATCGAAGCGGCAAAAAAGCCCAAAGTGAGCTGAGCTGCGATCCGTTGCGTCAGTGTCTGCCGCGATTGGAGGAGGTTATTGACCAGGCCAACAAGACCAATGACCGCCAGCCCGACCTGAACCAGGCCAAGGGTTAGTGGAAATTTCGGATTGAGCAAACCCGTATTAGCCGGTTCCGGCCAGGCCAACAACTCGGTTAGCGAGACAAAATGGAAGCGAAAATCGAAGTCAGGCGAGGTGATGACGCGATAGACCTGAGCGTACTCTTTTTCAATGATGGCCGGCAGCAGGAAAAACGCAGCCAAGCCTAACCCCAACACGACGGCGAAACTAACCGGCAGTACAGTACGTGTCCACGAAAGGGATCTGATATAAGCTTGGGTCTCATTTTCGGTTGGTGTTGTCCATCGTTTCAAAATAAAACGTACCAGTAGGCTTACGATTAGATAGGCCACCAGCAGCGGGGTAAAGAGCAAACTCAAGGTATTATGGGTCAGTAAAGCCAACCCAAACAGCATCGCGCTTATAGACGTCCAGAATAGCAGCCGGGGATGGTCGCCAGGCCATAACAGCCGGCCAAAGGCCCAAAAGGTAAAGGGAAAGAGGGCCATCGCCCAAGCGGCAGGCAGACCGCCTCGAGAGAAAGCATTGAATAGCTGGAACGGCGCGTAAACATAGGCCACACCGGCCAACAACCCCGCCATGGAACCGAATCGATCTCGAACCAACAAAAACACGCCTGTACCGGACAGGAGCAAGGCTAGACCAAAGGAGATATTAAAAGCCGGGACGAGGCCCGTACCAAAACTTAGAATCAACGTGAGGTAATAGGCAAGCGGGGCATAAAATACAAAGAGCGGAAAGCCGTAGCCGTAGGCCAGATCAGGCAACCAACGGGGAAACAGATCACCCTGCCGGACCGCCTGATCGAGCGCCACTAGCCGATATAAATGCAGCAACCCATCAGCGCTATCGGTGATGGTGGGCTGCCAAAGCGGGGACAGAGCCGGCAGAGCAAAGAGCCACACCAGCAGCAGATAAGGATCAAACCGGGCCGTGAGAAAATCAAAAACCTGCCTCACCGGCGTAAGCGGCCGATTCGGCTCAGCCAACTGAGCAGCGTGAAACGTAAACCGTAGGGCTGAGAGTCTATCGACATCGATCCGAGTCCGTTTCACGTTTCACGCTGTATCAGCTATTTAGGCATATCTTTTAAGGCATAGTAGGCCGGAGCAGCGGTTAACTCCGGGTAGGTGGGATACACGATACTCCAGTAAGTTTGTTCGTCTTGCATTGTCCAGGTTGGATCGGCGACATAAATGAGACTCATAATGCCAATCCAAGGCTGCCAATTGGCTTTAGCATACTGGTAGGCGCGCACAAAATATTGAGCCTGCTGTTCCGATGAAACCGCATGCCATTTATAGGGTGAGTCGGGCCGGGGATCGATGGTCCAGCCAAACTCAAGTAATACGACTTGTTTATCGGCATCATTATTTTTGACCATAATCTCGCGGACATCTTCCACATGGCGGAAGCCGTACACCCGGCGCAGTTCTTCCGGAACATTATTCTCCGGCTTGAAGTCACCGGGGTTAGCCAAACCGGGTGTTTGGGCAATTTCGGCCGGATCTTTCTCCGGCTCGGAGGCGTAGCCAGGCCCGTGCGCGCCCAAGGCATCGAAATACGGGGCTGCACCGGCGTCGTACATCTCTTGAATATAGTAGGTGTCGGGGCGAGCCACATCGTCGTTACGGGTAGTGGGGGCCATCCCGGCGCTGATCACAATTGGATAAGGATCGACCGCTTTAATGGCTTCGTAAGCCACTTTGAGCATTTCGGTGTATTCGGCCGCATTGGGGGGGCGATTGCCCCACTCGCGCGACAGATTCGGTTCGTTCCAAATTTGGTAAGCATCAACGCGCCCTTTATAGCGGGTGGCGACGGCCGTCACAAAATCGGCAAAATCCTGTAAATTATCGGGTGGGCCAACTTCGGGAAAACCGCCACCCGCCCACGGCGGCTGCACGCCCAAGCGGGCGATCACGTTAAGACCGTGCGCATCGATTTGATCCATAATCCGATCAGTCTTTTCCCAGTCGAAGCCACCTTTTTGCACCGGCTCGATTTCGCGCCAGGGAAACTCCTGCTTGACCCACCGAAAGCCAGCGTCTTCAACCAATTTCAAATCGCGGTCGGCAATCTCGGCCTGCCAGTACAAGAACACCTGCATCCCATAATCAGGTGAACTCATGGTGACCGGGGCTGTGTTGATCACCGGCGCTACGGCGGACTCGGCGGCGGATTGGTTAGCTTCGGGATTAGCCGGGGCTGCTTCTTCAACGGGAGGGGCTTCTTCAGTGGGAGACTCGGCCGGAGCTGCTTCAAATTGGGCCGGTTCAGCCGGTTCTGCCGGCTCAGCCGGCGCGTTATCGACCGGGTCAGCCGAGGCAACTTGCTGATCGGCATCCGCATCATTAAAGCGAACGACCTCAAAAGTGGGCGTGGGAGAAGGCCGGGCGGCACGACCACCCGGTTGATAAAAGGCAAAAGCCCAAATGGCAAACCCGGCCGCACAAACCAACGCACCGGCGATCACCAACCCACCCACAATGGGCAGCAGCAGCATAAAATTGAAACCATTCTTCTGGGGTTGCATGATACTTTTCCTCTACAAAAAAAGTTGGGGGCAGGCAGCAACGTCGCCCGACCCCAAACTTAAAAGTTGTCGATCAAAATCTATTTCGGCATCGCGGCCAGGGCATCGTAAGCCGGTGCGCCGACAATGCCAAAGTTGGCTAGCTCAGTACTGGGCGAGGTGACGTTATAGTCCAGATTCCACAAAAACATGGTGCCGACCCAGCCCCATTCTTTACCCATTTGATACGCCTGTACAATATATTGGGCTTGCGTTTGCAAAGAATTTTCCTGAGCAAAGGTAAAGCGTTCGTCGCCGGTAAAGCGCCACACCGGCCAGCCGAACTCTGTCGGCCAGATGGTTTTGTCGCCATCGCCATTGGCGACCATCACCTGCCGGTACTCTTCCATTGTATTGCGGAAGAAGAAGCTGCGGTGGTCATCGAACCCGCGATTAGGATCAAAATCGCCGCCTTGGAAGAGGGCATCCGGTGGGTTGGCAAAGCCGCTGGGGTGCGCGCCTACGGCATCAAAGAAGCCTTTGGCCCCGTTAGCGTACATCTGGCGCAGATATTCGACATCATCGACCGCTGCCGGGAAGGGCGCACCGGTAGGGGTCATCGCCCCGCTGACCACAATCATATCAGGGTTGACCGATTTGATGGCGGTGTAAGACGCTTTCAGCAGCTCCGTATATTTAGCCGCGTCAATGCGGCCCTGTCCGCCGGCCTCATAATATAGGTTCTGTTCGTTCCAAACCTCGATGGCCTGGACCTTGCCTTGGTATTGATGAGCTACCCGTCCTACAAACTCGGCATACTTAACCGGGTCTTGGGGAGGACCTTCAACGCTTTTGTCATCATCCGGCGGTCTGGCCCAGTCGGGCGCTTTGGGAATACTGAGTAGAACCTTAATGCCGTTGGCATTATAGGCATTGATAATGTTGTCCCACATGCCAAAATTGTAGGTTCCCGGCGATGGTTCAACATCCTTCCAGGCCATCTGGAATTTAACCCAATTAAAGCCCATATTTCTGATCAAGGCGATTTGGTTAGCCGTATCACCGCGTGGATCGACCTGAATACCGTACCCAAAAGGTAAATTTCCTACGGAGGAGGCGACAATCGGCGGTGCGGCTGGAGCCGGTTGAGACTCGGCCGGCGCTTCTGATTGGGCCGGTGCGGCAGGTTGGGCCGGCGCGGCAGCCACTTCATCCGCTTCCGGCGTGGCGGTTGGCTGCGGCGTTGGCGACGGTTCCGGGGTGGGCGTTGGCGCTGTCGTCGGTGTAGCTACCAGCACAGCGACGCCGCCGCGATCGAGCGTTTCAGCCCCGGCCTGGTTCGAGGTAATAGCCGCAGCGACCTGGTACGAGCCGCCGGCATCCGGAGCGGTCCAGGTGTA